>UQQN01000006.1 GCA_900543155.1 uncultured Prevotella sp. | reverse complement strand
CTAAGTTTGCAGTAAATTTGCCCGTGTTTATGAGTTGAAGTTCTGCGTGATGGAGGTGTTTTTGAAGTTTGAGAAGTTCTGCATGGTTTTGATAAAAAAATCATGGATTTTGAACACCCTACCTAACGGGGTGAGGCTGGCGCATGAAAATTCTAGATAAAAAAACGCTCAGACAACTGCGAGCTATCTGAGCGTTTATATGGATTTAAGAATCACCCTAAAATTATTCTTGTTCAGCCTTGCGCTTTTTACCTCTGCATACAGCAAAAGCAAGGAGCACGAGAATGAGTGCAAGGGCTATGTAAGCGATGGTGTTGGTAGTGGTAATGCTTTGTGGTTCAAAGTCCATTACAATTTGGTGCTTTCCAGCAGGAACCTTGAGCGCACGCAACACGTAGTTTACACGTCCTAATTCGGCAGGTTTACCATCAATGGTAACAGTCCAATCGGGATAGTAAATTTCAGAGAATACAACCACACCTCCCTTGTCTGAGTTCACAGTGTAGGTAAGTTTGTTGGGCTGATATTCGCCAAATGTCACAGTACCTGTGCCGAGGGCAGAACCATCGAGTGCAGCCTTAAAGCGTTCGTCGGCTACAGCTGCATGCTTCGTGTCGAGTTTGTTGAGTCCTGCCATTTCGGCATCGGCATTCTTTACAAACTTGAGTGATTGCACAAACCATGCGTTGCCATTTGCGCCTGGGTTGACTATAACCTGGTTGGCCTCTTTGCCAAACATAAAGTATTTGGCATTAAGCATATTGAGCACGGGGGTAATGCTGTCGGTATTCACCTTAGTCATGTCACCATTGGCAGCATTTGCAGCATTGGCAAAAAGCTGAATCTCGGTGGTGAGATGGTGGTCAATAAGGTCTTGGTAGCGATGGAGCTTAGCAGCGTGATAACCACCAATGTTGTGGTGATAGTAGGCTGTGGCATTTGATGTTTCGTTAAACGGGTTGCCTTGTGCCAAGTTTACCACGCGATAGTAGCTTGTGTCTTTAAGTACAAGCGCATCGGCAGGTGTCTTAGCAAAACCTTCCTCGCGCACGCTTTCTTCAGTGAAAGAGTCGTTGTTGAGGTAGCGCTTGTCTATTTGCCACATATCAGTCAAGCAAATCAATGCCATAAGGCTGCAAGCCATCCACCCTTTGAGTTTCTGTTCGGCGTAAGCCCAAAGAACCAAGATGCCAAGCACAATAATCACGGAAGAACGCAAAGCGTCAGCACTTAAAATGGCATGGTGCATGCTAGTGATGGCAGCCATATAGGTGCCAATTAGGTCTGCGGGGAAGTGCGCTTCACGCATCATGTCGAATGTTGCTACATCGCCCTGTGACAGGCAGTTGCCAGCCATAGAGGGCATGAGCCATAAGGCAAGGCAGAGCCCCAAGGTAAACACCAATGCAAAGGGCAAGCCTATTTGCATGCGCATGGGAACTTCTTTCCATTTAGTGAGTTGGAAGAGGCGTTTGTTGGTAGCTATTTCGTGTAAGCAGAGCACAGCAAGCAGGGGCATGGTAAATTCGGCAATCACAAGTGCCGAACTAACCGTACGGAATTTGCTGTACATGGGCATGTGGTCGATAATGAAGTTTGTGAGCCCGGGGATGTTTTTACCCCATGCAAAAATCAAACTTAAAATGGTTGCTGCTAATAAGCCCCATTTGGCAGGGCCACGCACATAGAACAAGCCCAAAACAAAAAGGAAGCATACAAATGCACCTACATATACGGGACCTACAGTCATGGGTTGCTCGCCCCAATACTGCATAATGCCAGGAGGATAGGCTTGAATGCCCGATTGCTGAAAAACTTGTTGTGTTTGTCCTGCACATTGGTAGAAATCGTCGTAACCAGGGAGGTCTTCTACGTTTTCGCGATCAAGAATTGAGGCAGATCCGCCACCCTTATAGTCGGGAATAAGTAGTGTGAGCGTTTCGTCAATGCCATAGCTCCACATGGTGATGTAGTCGCGATCCAATCCGTCGGTAGCCTTTTGTGTGTTCGACGAGGATTTGGTCAGTTCGGCTTTACCACGCATCGATTCTTTGGCATACTGATAGGTGTGGTAAATGTTGGGCAGATTGGCTGCAACACCCAATACACCTGCAAATATTAGTGTAAGCGTAGCCTTCAACCAATTCTTCAGGGTGTGTTTCACAATGGCATCGACAAAATATGCCAACACAAGAAACAGCATGACGAAGAGGAAGTAGTAGGTCATTTGCAAGTGATTGCTCACTACTTGGAATGCTGTAAAGATGGCGGCCACGATGCCGCCCCACAGATATTTACCGCGGTAGCAAAGCACTAAACCTGCAATAGTGGGGGGGATGAATGCTAAGGTCATTACCTTCCAAATGTGTCCGGCGGCAATGATGATAAGGAAATAGGACGAGAAGGCCCAAATTACAGAACCGAGTGCTGCAAGATGTGGCTTAAAATTAAAGGCGCGGAGCAAAATGTAGAAGCCCAGCAAATAAAGAAAGAGATAGCTAATAGCAGGGAACCAACTTTCGGTGCCCAAGGCATAGATTTTGCTCAGTGTGGTTACTGTGTTCGTGGCGCTATACGAGGGGGCCATTTGGTAAGTAGGCATACCGCTAAACAAGGCATTTGTCCATCGCGTAATTTCGCCATCGTGTGTGGCGCCATATTGCAACTGCTCTTGCCCTTGTCCCACAGCAGCCACTGCATCGTGTCCGCCCAGTACGAGGCCTTCGCTCATGGGCCTGAAGAAGTAAGCCATACTAATGGCTAAAAACAACAACACGACAATAATGTCGGGAGTTGCTTTCTTCAAAATTTTGTCGAAGTTCATTGTTTGTATTGTTGTTTGTGTTTGTATTTGTATTTAAAATATTATGCCGCAAACGCTTATTAGCTCACCCAGAGCATGACAATGAGCTGCGCAATAATTACGCGCAAGAACATGCCTAAGGGATAAACCGTGGCATAGGCTACAGCGGCTTTGTCATTGCCTGGTATAGAGTCGTTTACATATTCTAATGCAATGGGGTTAGCCATAGCACCGCAAAGCATGCCTGCGGTGGTAGCATAGCTACGTCCAAAGCCTATTACGCTCACAATGCTCATGATGATAACTGGCACAAGGGTGATGACCATTGCAATGCCTATCCACCATAATGACTGTGGTTGCATAACGGTTTCGATAAAGTCGCGTCCTGCATCAAGGCCTAAACACGCCAAATAAGTGGAAAGACCCAGTGAGCGCAACATGAGGTTGGCGCTTGTGGTGGTATAAGCCACCATGTGGAAACGTGGACCAAAGGCACCAATAAGAATACCCATTACAATGGGGCCACCTGCAAGACCAAGTCGCACAGGATAACTCATGCCTGGCACAAATACGGGGATGCTTCCTAATAACAAACCCATTACGATGCCAATAAAAATGGTAACCATATTAGGTTCGTCAAGGCGTTTCACCACATTGCCGAGTTCTGTTGCCACATGTTTAATGCTTTCGGCTTCGCCCACCACGGTTACGCGGTCGCCAATGCGCAGTGTAAGGTTGGGGGTAGCCACCAGTTGAATGCCCGAACGCTGCACGCGACTCACGTTCACACCATAGCGATTGCGTAGTTGCAAGTCGCCCAAGTGTCGACCATTGATGTTGGAACGTGTAATGAGAATGCGTTGTGATATCAGTTTTGAGTCGAGTGCATTCCAGTCAACGTCACTTCGATTCCAATTGGTTTCGTCGCGTTTGCCAAAATAAATGGTAAGGTGGGGCACCATTTTTTCTTTTGTAATAACCAAAAGTCGGTCGCCACTTTCAAGCACCGTGTGGGCATTGGGCAATATCACTTTGCCATCACGCCACAAGCGAGACACAACGAACGAGCTGTCTTCCATTTCACTCAATTCGCCCAATGTGTGGCTAAATATAGCGGGATTACACACTTCGAACGAGGCAATGAAGGCTTCATCAGCTCGCTCATCGCTCGTACACTTCTCATGGCGTGATAACCAGCCACGCACAATGAGTAGGGCTATAATCACACCTACCATACCAAAGGCATAGGTCACAGCGCAACTAAGTGCTGCCCCCGATGCCGGTTGGTTGAGTTGTTTTAGCGTTTGTTGCGCAGCACCCAGGGCAGGGGTGTTGGTTGTAGCACCACAGAGCACACCCAGCATGTCTTGTAGTGGCAGTAGTCCTGTCCATCCGGCAGCCAAGGCAATGACAGTGCCTAAGACTACTACGCCCAATCCGAGCAGGTTAAGTGTTGTGCCACCTTTGCGGAAGGTACTCATGAATCCTGGTCCTACCTGTAAACCTAATGTATAGACAAACAAGATAAGACCAAAACTTTCGGCATAATTAAGCATTTGTGCGTCTACCTGTAGTCCGCTGGCACCTGCTAAGATGCCAAAGAAAAAAACATAGGTAACGCCCAAGCTAATGCCTTTAATGCGCCATTTGCTCAATGCCAAACCAAAGGCACTGATAAGGCAGATAATAATGACGGCCTGTACGGCCGATGGTGTAAGCAGTGTATCTGTTAACCAATTCATGGTCAGCGATGTTAATAATGTTTAGGTTGAATTGGTGGCAAAGTTAACCTTTATTTCTGAACCACTAAGCGCGATGTACGTTTAAAGTTTGTGTACATTGCAAAAAAAAAGGATTCTACAAGTTTTTACAATCGTAAACCTATAGAATCTCTCTTTAGATGTGGAGTCAGTAACTAAGATTTTAGTTCGGAGAAAATCACTGATTTTGTGCGATTGGCATCGTAAATAGCTAAAATCTTCAATGGGTTCATTAAATCAACCCCGCCTCAACCATGCGTACCACACGTTCGGTGTAGCGGTCGTCGCCTTCGGGGTCGTATTTTTTGTTGAGGCTATTGCCAAAGAGCACGGCAATGCCTTGATAGAGATTTGCCTTAAAAGGACCAATAAAAGCTTTGGCAATGGCATAGCCTGTTTGGTTACACTCGCGGTTAACCAATTTAACCAACAGTCGGCCTTGAGAGCGTGTCAGTTTCTTGAGTGCTGGGCCATATTGCTTTTTTAGTCCGCGTTCTACCTCTTTAATGTGTTCATCGCGTGAGCGTTTGTCGGGCAGTTGGTCGAGCACCTCTACTGTTTCGATGATGGTGAGTTTTGCCATCTTTGCCCAAGGCAATACTTTCTTCACGTTATATACTAAGCGATTGTATTGCTCGCGCTCCTTATTGTTCTTAAACGTCATAGGGGCGTATTTGGGCAGTGCGGGCATAATGACATGTGGTATGGTTTTACCCTTGTATTGAGTAGTGCCCAACTGGGTCATAATGGGAACCTCGGTTTCTTCAATGCCTTCGTTGTTGGTGGGTGCCTCTTCATTGGGGGGCTGTGCGCCTAAGTTTAGGCTAAAGGTCAATGCAAGCAACCAGAGTAAAAGCGTTTTTATTTGCATAATCTTAATAATAGGTATGAGCCATATAGCCTTTCATTGCTACAATCGTGGTGCAACGAGTGTGGTAATGGCTAATTTTACGGCAAAAATACTAAGATATTCCTTTTTTCTGCGTTATTATATATTAATTGAGTGGCATTTTCCATAAAAAAACTGTTACTTTGTAGTATATAACCTTTCGTTGTGCCCCAATGATGCTTTGGTAGAAGATATCTTCTTAATGGTGCAATGACGCAAACCATGTATAATTATGGCAAAAAAAGACAAGAAGAAGGGTGGAGCTGTGCGACTCAAAAAAAAGAATGTGGCACAAATGCTCGTTGATTTGTTCAACGCCAACCCAGAGAAAGAATATGATGTAAAAGAAATCTTTGCAGAGCTTAATGCTACAAGCCATCCTGCTAAGATGATTGTGATGGACGCCTTGAGCGACCTTGTGCTCGATGACTATCTCTCGACAGATGGTAATGGGCACTATCGTAATGCGGTGCGTTCGAACGTAATGGAGGGTACTTTTGTGCGTAAACGCAATGGTCGTAACTCATTTGTGCCTGATGATGGTGGTAAAAGTATTTTGGTGTGCGAGCGTAACTCATTGCATGCTCTTGATGGTGACCGTGTGCGCGTAACGATGTTGGCACGCCGTGCTGGACATACGCGTGAGGCTGAGGTGACGGAAATTCTTAAGCGCTCAAACGATACTTTTGTTGGTCAGTTGCAAGTGGAGCGTGGCTATGGGTTCTTGGTAACCGAAAGTCGTTCGCTCGCGACCGATATCTTTATACCCAAAGACAAGTTGGGTGGTGGACAGAATGGCGACAAGGTGGTTGTTAAAATCATTGAGTGGCCCACAGATTCAAAAAGTCCTATTGGTAAGGTGATTGATGTGCTTGGTAAACAAGGTGAGAACAATGCTGAGATGCATGCCATTTTGGCTCAATATGGCTTGCCTTATACATATCCCGAAAAGGTTGAAAAGGCTGCCGAAGCTCTTAGCCCTGATATCACTGCCGAGGAGATTGCACGTCGTGAGGATTTTCGCGATGTAACTACTTTTACTATTGACCCTCACGATGCTAAGGACTTTGATGATGCGCTTTCTATTCGTGAGGTGCAGAAAGGTATGTGGGAAGTGGGTGTGCACATTGCCGACGTGTCGCACTATGTGAAGGAAGGTGATATTATTGACAAGGAGGCTGAAAAACGTGCCACCAGTGTCTATTTGGTAGATCGCACCATCCCCATGTTGCCTGAGCGCCTTTGCAACTTTATCTGTTCATTGCGTCCCGATGAAGAAAAATTGGCTTATTCTGCCATTTTCCATATTAACGATAAAGGTGAGGTGGCTGATTGGCACTTGGCACATACTGTAATTAAGAGTAATCGTCGTTTTACTTACGAGGAGGTGCAATATATTCTTGAGCGTAATGGTTGTGCGTCTGAGGCTGACTTGAACTTGCCAGGAGAACATCCCGAAGCATTGCCTGCGGGGGCTGAACCCGAAGGCGAATATGCTCGTGAGTTAATACAACTCGACAAGTTTGCCAAGATATTGCGCAATAAACGATTTAAGAATGGTTCTATTGGTTTTGACCGTGCTGAGGTTCGTTTTGAGATAGACGAAAAGGGACATCCCATTAGCACCTATGTGAAGGTTGCTAAGGATGCCAATAAACTGGTAGAAGAGTTTATGCTTTTAGCCAACCGCAGTGTGGCACAAAAGATTGCCGTGGTTCCGCGTGGCAAAAAGCCTAAAGTTTTTGTATATCGTATTCACGATGTGCCCGATCCTGAAAAAATGGAGAAACTTAGTGGTTTTGTGGCGCGTTTTGGTTATCGTATTCGTACGGATGGCACAAAGACTGAGGTTAGCAAGAGTCTGAATCGATTGCTTGCAGACATCAAGGGAAAGAAGGAAGAAGAGGTGGTTGAAATGGTGGCTTTACGTGCCATGATGAAGGCTCGTTATAGCACACATAACATTGGACACTATGGTTTGATGTTCGACTACTATACGCACTTTACTTCACCGATTCGTCGTTATCCCGACACAATGGTACACCGTTTGCTCACGCGTTATGAAGAAGGTGGTCGTTCGGTTAGCCAAAAGAAGTACGAGGAACTTTGCGAGCATTCGTCAAATATGGAGCAATTGGCTTCTACAGCCGAGCGTGCTTCTATCAAATATAAACAAGTAGAGTTCATGGCTGATCGCATTGGTCAAGAATTTGATGGTACTGTGAGTGGTGTAACTGAGTTTGGACTCTATGTGGAAATTGACGAAAATTCGTGTGAAGGTATGATTCCTTTGCGCATGTTGCTCGACGATTACTACGAATTTGATGAACGCAATTATTGTCTTGTAGGTCGTCGTTTCCGCAAGCGCTATGCCTTAGGCGATAAGGTTCGCATTCGCGTGGAACGTGCAAACCTAGAGCGTCGTCAACTTGACTTTGCTTTGGTGGGTGAGGATGCGGCAGCCAATCGACCAGCCCCTATGCCTGAACATGTAGCAAAGGGTGGTAAAAAAGATAGCAAAAAGAAAAGCAAACGCCCACGTGGTGGACGCCCAAAGAGAGCTAAATAAACTTTGAAAAAATAAAAAGGACTTGCGTTTTGCGCAGGTCCTTTTTAATGAGATTTTTTGGAACTACCCTTAAATATGAAAGAAGATTCGTAATTTTGCAGTCTAAAAGCAAAAAGAATTAGTTTTAACAGAAGAGAATGGTAGATTTAATACAAAACTTTTTAATTCAGTTTAGTGATTTTCTTTGGTCGTACATCATTATTACGATTTTGATATGCTGCGCGGTCTTTTTCACTTGGCGCACTCGTTTCGTGCAGTTTCGTCTTATCAAAGAGATGGTTAGGCTTTTGCTCAATCCCGATAAGGTGCAACCCGAAGAGATTGGGCAAGATGAATTGTCGATGGATGTGAAAGTGGATGGAGAGATGAAACACATCTCGTCATTTCAGGCTTTCGTAGTGGCTTTGGCAAGCCGTATAGGTACGGGTAATCTTGCAGGAGTGGCTACAGCCATTAGTATCGGAGGACCTGGAGCTGTGTTTTGGATGTGGCTGCTTGCATTATTGGGTTCTGCTTCTGCTTTTATAGAGTCTACGCTTGCTCAACTTTATAAGCGTAAGGGTAAGACTTCCTTTTATGGTGGACCTGCCTACTATATGAAATATGGATTGGGCAAAGGTTGGATGGGCATCCTCTTTGCTGTGTTGATGGTTATCACTTTTGGCTTTGCCTATAATTCTGTGCAGAGTAATACGATTTGTTTGGCATGGCAAAAAGCGTTTGGCATAGATCCTACCATTATGGGCATGGTGCTCACAGTATTTACTTTGATTATTATTTTTGGTGGTATACACCGTGTGGCAAAGTTTTCGTCGACAGTGGTTCCCGCAATGGCTGTTGTGTATCTTTTGATAGCTATTGGGGTGGTGATATGGAATATAACCTGTCTACCCAAGGTTTTGCTTATGATTGTTGAAAATGCCTTCGGGTTTAATCAAGCTGCAGGTGGTATGTTGGGAGTCACAGTAATACAGGGTATTAAGCGAGGTTTGTTTAGCAATGAAGCAGGAGAGGGTAGTGCGCCTAATGCAGCAGCAGTGGCTACAGTGAGTCATCCTGTGAAGCAAGGTTTGATACAGGCACTAGGCGTTTTTACGGATACATTGGTGGTATGTTCTTGCACAGCTTTTATTATTTTGGTGAGTGGTGTAGATGTAACTGCATCCAATGGAATTCAACTTACTCAAGATGCTTTGACTCACGAAATTGGTTGCATTGGCAATTCGTTTGTAGCTATTATGATATGGCTTTTTGCTTTTAGTAGTATTATAGGCAACTATTATTATGGTGAGACGAATGTGAGGTATATTAAAGATTCTCGTTTGGGGGTGTTCGTTTATCGTCTTGCAGTGGCAGCCATGGTGATGATAGGCGCTGTTGTTTCGCTTGATTTTGCATGGAGTATGGCAGATATAACGATGGCACTCCTTACTCTCTGCAACCTTGTGGCAATAGTCTTGCTATCACGTCAAGCTGTATTCTTGTTGCAAGACTATCGTCAACAGAAGAAGGAAGGAAAAAATCCTGTGTTCACTAAAGATAAAATGCCAGAAATAGCAGATAAGTTAGAAGCGTGGTGATTTTAGAGAGTTGAAAATCTTTAGAATATAATTTGTTTAGCTGCGTTTCTTGTATCGTAAAAAGAAAAATCAGGCTGAATTATCGTGTTACCTAAATGTAATCAAGTTTGCTTGAGTTGCTGAGGTGTTACAGATAATTCAGCCTGTTTTTTTGTTAAATCAGGAAGTTTGCTAGGTATTGCATCCGACTTGTGCGGGATACGCTACGTGTAAAAACTTAGTGTGCTTCAAGCCAATTTTTGCCTTCGCCACAGTCGGCAAGCAAGGGTACACTCATGGTATAGGCACCTTCCATTTCTTGAATGACAATGTTTTTTACATGGTCAAGTTCTTCGGGTAGAACAGAGAAGTTGAGTTCATCGTGTACCTGCAAAATCATTTTAGATTGAATGCCTTCGGCTTCAAAGCGTTGGGCAATGCGTACCATAGCTATTTTAATGATGTCGGCAGCTGTACCCTGAATGGGGGCGTTCACTGCATTGCGTTCGGCATACCCACGTACCACTGCATTGCGCGAAGTGATGTCTGGTAAGTAACGTCGACGCCCAAACTCTGTGACAATATATCCTAATTCTCGTGCACGTTTTACGCTGGTTTGCATATATTCTTTTACGCGCGGATAGGTATCGAAATAGTTGGTTATGAGTTCTTTTGCTTCTGTACGTGACACTTCCATGCGCTCAGCGAGACCAAAGGCTGAGATGCCGTAGATAATGCCGAAATTGGCAGTTTTGGCTTTGCGACGTTCGTCGCGCGACACTTCTTCGATAGGTTTATGAAAGATGCGGGAAGCCGTGGCTGCGTGAATGTCTCGACCACATCGAAAGTCGTTAACTAAATGCTCATCAGCACTAAGATGTGCCATGATGCGTAATTCAATTTGCGAATAGTCTGCCGAGAAAAAGATGCAACCAGGTTCGGGTACAAAGGCTTTGCGAATTTCGCGTCCATCGTCTCCTCGCACGGGGATATTTTGCAAATTGGGGTTCGATGAAGACAAACGTCCCGTAGCGGTAACTGCTTGGTTGAATGAGGTGTGAATGCGTCCAGTAGCAGGATAGATAAGTTTAGGCAGCGCGTCAATGTAGGTGCTGATGAGTTTTTTGAGTGCGCGGTGAGCTAATATTTTTTCTACAATGGGGTGCTTGTGTTTAATAGCTTCAAGCACTTCTTCGCCTGTAGAATATTGTCCGCTCTTGGTCTTTTTGGCTTTTTCGTTGAGTTTGAGTTCGTTAAAAAGTACTTCGCCAACCTGTCGGGGAGAGGTAATGGTAAAGGGATGACCTGCTAATTCGTAAATCTCGGTTTCAAGTTGTTGCATGCGTTGGCGGAATTGTTCGCCAGTTTCAGAAAGAGCTTCTGTGTCGAGTCGCACGCCATTGCGTTCCATTTGTGCCAATACGGGCATGAGGGGCATTTCTATTTCATGGAAGACACGGGTAAGTTGGTTCTTTTCCATTTCAGCCTTGAGCGGTTCCATGAGTTGCAAGGTGATATCAGCATCTTCGCAGGCATAGTCGCAAATATCGGCAGGCGCAAGGTCTGCCATCTTCTTTTGGTTTTTACCCTTCGGTCCAATTAACGTGTCAATGTGTATGGTTTGGTAGTTGAGGTAAATTTCTGCGAGGTAGTCCATGTTATGGCGTAACTCGGGCTGTACCAAGTAATGTGCCAACATGGTGTCGAAAAGGGGAGCCTTGAGTTGGATGCCGTAGTTGGCAAGTACAGTAAGGTCGTATTTTAAGTTTTGTCCTACCTTAAGAATTTTGTCGTTTTCGTAGATGCTACTGAAAATTTGCACCATGTGTTGTGCTGCTTCGGTTTCACGTGGAACAGCCACGTACCATGCCTCTCCTTTTTTCACAGAAAAACTCAAACCTACTAATTTTGCACGAATGGCATCAATAGATGTGGTTTCTGTGTCTAAACAGATTGTGCCAAAAGTCAATAATTTGTCACATAAAAGTTTTGCATCCTCTTCAGTTTCAATGAGTTTGTAGGAATGTGGTACATCATTAATTGTTTTAAAACTGATTTCTTTCTCTTCTTCTTGCACAACGGATGGTTGTGCGTCGAAGAGTGCGCCCCAACTATTTACATTATTTTGCTTTTCGGTAACATCACCATCCATCTTCTTCAAGAACATGCGGAATTCAAGATTTTCGTAGATGGGGCGTAGTGCATCTTTGTTGGCATCGGTAGTGCGTAAAGCATCGAGGTCGAGTTGGATGGGAACATCTGTTTTAATGGTAACAAGGAACTTAGAGAATTTAATTTGTTCTATGTTTTCTTCAACCTTCTTTTTCATTGCACCTTTTAGTTGGTCTGTGTTTTCAAGCAGATTGTCTATCGAGCCAAATTGGTTGATAAGTTTTACTGCCGTCTTTTCACCAACACCAGGGCAACCGGGTACATTGTCGGCAGTATCGCCCATAAGACCGAGAAGGTCAATGACTTGGTCTGTATTGTTAATGCCATATTTTTCGCAAACTTCAGTGGGACCAAGTTTTTCCATGCCAGCAGCCCCATGTCCGGGACGACGCATGAATATCCCCGGACGAACAAGTTGGGCATAGTCTTTGTCGGGGGTAACCATGTGTACTTCAAGTCCTGCTTCAACGCCTTGAAGGGCAAGCGTACCAATTACATCGTCGGCTTCGTAGCCTGGCGTTTCGAGAATAGGAATGTTATAGGCGCGGATAATATCTTTAATTACGGGGACAGCCCATTTAATGTCCTCGGGGGTAGCCTCGCGTTGTGCCTTATATTCAGGGTAGGCTTCGTGACGGAAAGTACCACCTGCAGGATCGAAAGCAATGCCGATAAAATCGGGCTTTTCGGTGGTTAATACGTCGTTGAGTGTGTTGACAAAACCATATACGGCAGAGGTGTTTTGCCCCTTAGAATTGATGCGCGGAGAGCGTATCAGAGCATAGTATGCGCGGTATATTAGCGCGTAAGCATCGAGCAAATAAAGGGTTTGCATAGCGTTATTGTTTTATTTTGTACACAAAAATACATAAAATACTCTCTTAAACACCCCTTTTTTCGTACTTTTGTATGCAAATTAGATAACATGGACAAATTATCCGCTATACGCCGCCCTGTTGAACAGGAATTGGCGCAATATAAAGACCTATTTGACAACGCGTTGGCCCACGAAGATGACTTCTTGGGTCAAGCTCTTGCTTATGTGCGACAGCGCAAAGGCAAAATGATGCGTCCCATATTGGTATTGCTCATGGCTAAAGAACTTGGTGTGGTGAAAATCAATTCACTTCGTTCGGCTGTGACGCTTGAACTTTTGCATACTGCTTCGTTGGTTCACGACGATGTAGTAGATGAAAGTGGTGAACGACGTGGACAGCGTTCGGTTAATGCGGTATATGATAATAAGGTGGCTGTATTGGTGGGCGATTATTTGCTTTCAACTTCGTTGCTCCAAGCCTCAAAAACGGGTAATATTCAAGTGGTTGAGATTATATCACACTTGGGTGGTACGTTGTCGGAAGGTGAAGTGGCGCAGTTAGCCAATATTCGTCGTGAGGCTATTACAGAAGAGGCCTATTATCATATTATTCATAATAAAACTGCTGCTCTCTTTGCTGCTTGTGCCGAGTTGGGTGCAATCTCGGCAGGGGGTAGTGAAGGGTATGTGAAGAATGCTCGTAAGTTTGGCGAGATTATTGGTATCTGTTTTCAAATTCGCGATGATATTTTTGATTATTACGCTGATTCAGCCATTGGTAAGCCTACTGGAAATGACATGGCAGAGGGTAAATTAACGTTACCTGCCATTTATGCCATAACTCGTACCGACCGTGAAGATGTGCGCTTATGGGCACGCAAGGTGAAGGCGGGTGAGGCATCGGCTGAGGAAATTGCGCAGTTGGTGGAATACACTAAACAGAGTGGGGGTATTGAGTACGCCGAACGTCGCATGAAGGAACTCCACCTTGAAGCACTTAATTTGCTAGATTCGCATTGGCATAATGCAGATGTGAAAGCAGCATTGAAGGATTATATTGACTATGTAGTAGAGCGTACGATATGATTTAATGTATTGAAAATCAATTATTTAAGGTTTAATAAAAAGGAAAGAGGTGTTCTGCTTCAGAACGCCTCTTTTGCTTTTTATTGTGGTTGCATTTTAGACTGGTTGGAATGAGAAGGGGGTATAATGGTTTGTCTTTTGCTAATAGCCTCTAGTTTCTTGAGTTCAGTTCTGATATTTTTAGAAACAGAAAATTAGAAAATTCAAAACCATACACAATCTTTCAGTCTAAAAATGGTCTGCCAAACAGATCGTATTTCTTTGTCTATTTTTTTATCAGAATGGCTTTACATCTTCGCCCAAGATGTCGCTAACCAAGAGGTTGGCGAGGCGGCTTGTGCCAATGCGGAAGAGCCCTTCTTTGATGTAGTCTTCGCCAAGGATTTCGCGTACTACGGTGTAGAAGTCTACTGCTTCGGCTGTAGTCTTGATGCCACCAGCTGCTTTAAAGCCAATTTTAGTGCCTGTGAGGTCGTAATATTCCTTGATGGCGGTACACATCACGTAAGCAGCTTCAAGCGTTGCAGCGACAGCGATTTTGCCTGTAGAGGTTTTAATAAAATCGGCACCAGCATACATAGAAAGAATTGAAGCACGCTTGATGTTGGCAGCAGATTTAAGTGCTCCTGTTTCAAGGATGACTTTGAGGGGGTTGTCGGCGCAAGCAGCTTTGATTTCTGAGATTTCGTCGGCGCAAGTTTCATAGTCCCCACTGAGGAAGGTTCCTACGCTGAGTACACAGTCGCACTCATCAGCACCATCGTGTACGGCGAGGGCTGTTTCGGCAGTCTTAATCTCGATAAATGTTTGCGATGAGGGGAAACCGCCTACTACGCAAGCAACTTTTACGCCATCAGCCTCAAGGCTTTCGCTCACAATCTTTGCAAAATTAGGGTATACACAGATGGTTGCGAGAGGGGGAAGATCGGGATGTTCGTCTGCAAATTTATTTACGTTTTCAGTAAATTTGAGCACGCTCTCTTGTGAGTCGGTTTCTTTGAGTGTAGTAAGTTCTACAGTAGCCAAAAGCTGTTTAAGCACTTCGGGATTATCGTATTTTGCACGATTTTCTGCCACGAGGGCATGTACTTCTTTGCTAACTTGTTCGTCGTCGAGATTGAGATTGTACTTGCTGAATGCCTCTTCATATTTGTTAGGCATTGCATCGGGACGGTTAATTTTTAATTCCATAGTTTCCTTTTATACTTTTAATTTAGGGTTGTTAATGTGGCGTGTAGCATCGCGTTTTGTCTTTTTTTCAAAGCTACACTGCATGGCTTGTGTAAGGTCTACGCCTGTTTGATTGGCAAGGCAGATAAGCACCCAAAGCACGTCTGCCATTTCCTCAGAAGGGTCATGTGTTTCGCCAATCTTGAAGGATTGGTCGCCATATTTTCGAGCCATTACACGCGCTAATTCGCCTACCTCTTCGGTGAGGCAAGCCATGTTTGTGAGTTCGCTAAAATAGCGCACTCCGTAGGTGTGTATCCACTCGTCTACCTGTTGTTGTAATTGGGCAAGAGTGGGGGATTTGGGCGTATTATCTTTGGGCATAATGATACTTTTTCCTAATATTGGGGTTGTTATTAGTCCGAATTTACTCCTTATTTTTGGTATCCATGCAGATGGTAACAGGACCATCGTTAAGCAATTCAACCTTCATATCGGCCCCAAATTCGCCTGTGCCAACTTCTTTACCGAGGGTCTCAGTAGTCTTTTTACAGAAGTATTCGTAAAGAGGGATGGCATGTGCGTGACCGGCTGCTCGAATGTAGGAAGGTCGGTTCCCTTTTTTATAAGATGCCATAAGTGTAAATTGGCTAACCACCAAAATGTTACCACCTACATCTTGAATGCTGCGATTCAAGACTCCGTTTTCATCGTCGAAAACACGGAGTGCTACGATTTTTTTACAAAGCCAATCGGCATCTTCTTGTGTATCAGCTTCTTCAATGCCTAAAAGCACTAAAAAGCCTTGCTTAATGGCTGATTTAATATTTCCGTCGATAGTGACAGAAGCGTGTTTTACACGTTGAATAACTGCTCTCATGTTGGCAAAATTACAACTTATTTATCGTTGGTGTGCAAGTTTTCGTATATTTTTTGTCCGCGGGCTATGCCTAAAAGATTTTGTAGCTCAATCAAAGAAGCTTCTTTTATGCGTTTTACGCTTTTGAATTCCTTTAAAAGTTGTTGTTTTGTAGCTGGACCAATGCCTGGCACGTTGTCGAGTTCTGAAGCTATTTGACGCTTAGAACGTTTGTCGCGGTGGAAACTGATAGCAAAACGGTGTACTTCGTCTTGCATTTGTGTGAGTGTGCGGAATAACTGGCTTTCGGGTTTGATGCCAATAATGGCAGGAGGGAAGCCATAAAGCATTTCGCGGGTGCGGTGACGGTCGTCTTTAGCGAGGCCTGCAATAGGAATTTGTAGGTGTAACTCGTCTTCAACCACTTCGCGAATCATCTCCATTTGCCCACGTCCACCATCAGCTATAATGAGGTCGGGAAGGGGTTTCCCTTCTTCTTTCAGTCGTGTGTAACGTCGACGTACCACCTCTTTCATTGAGGCATAATCATCAGGTCCTACAACGGTTTTAATGTTGTATTTGCGGTATTCTTTCTTTGCGGGTTTTAGACGTTCAAAAACTACACAGGCAGCCACAGCGTCAGCACCACTAATGTTTGAATTATCGAAAAGCTCAATGTGTAAAGGCAGTTTTGGAAGTCCTAAATCAGTTTGAATCTCCTTCATTAAACGAGTTTGTTTTTGTTCAGGATTGAGCTTTTCTGCCTGTTTTAAACGGTCGAATTTGTATTGTTTGACATTGAGTTTTGAAAGGTCGAGTAGCTTCTTTTTATCGCCTTTTTGTGGTATGGTCTGAGTAACCATGTCATCGGGCAAATCTACGTGAAACGGAACCACAATTTCTTTAGATTGACTGTCATAGCGCTCACGCATTTCGATAATACCCAATGTGAGCAACTCTTCGTCGGTTTCATCGAGCTTCTTTTTATATTCAAAAGTAAAGGCTTGATTGATGCAACCATTTGTAACATGTAGGTAGTTGATGAATGCCACCTTTTCTTCGCTTTCGATGTTGAACACATCAATATTATGAAGCACAGATGATACGACTTCGCTTTTAGCTCGATATTTTTCGATAAGATCGTATTTTATCTTAATTTCTTGTGCCTCTTCAAAGCGTAATTCTTCTGCCAATGCGGTCATTTTTTCACGCATTTTACGTGCGACATCAGCAGTATTTCCCTTGAGTATTTCTTTACATGCTTCGATATTTTGCATATATTCGTCATGACTCTGTTTGCCTACACATGGAGCTTTGCAATGACGAATATGATAGTCGAGGCATACGTTGTATTTGCCGTTTTCAACGCCCTCTTTCGTTATGTTAGTGTGGCATGGACGAGGTCGGTAGAGTTCACGGCAAAGTTCGAGTAAAGCATACATGGTAGGTACGTGGCTGTAAGGACCAAAGTATACAGCCCCTCTTTTGCCACGTTGTCGAGTCTTGAAAATACGTGGTAAATATTCAGTAGTAATGGCGATGGAAGGGTATGTTTTGTCGTCTTTTAGCAGAACATTATAGTGCGGCTTATAGCGTTTGATAAGGTTGTTTTCGAGCAAAAGAGCGTCTTCTTCTGTCTTTACAACTACATATCTGATGTCGCGAATGTGTGCTACGAGCAAGCGTGTTTTACGCGTTTGTTGCTCCTTGTTGAAGTATGAACTAACGCGCCTTTTAAGGTTTTTAGCCTTACCTACATAGATAATAGTGCCCGAATCATCGAGGTACTGGTAGCACCCCGGTGTTTCGGGCAAATTGTTTACGATGCCTTTTAAATAGGCCTGCAAATCGTTCATTCGTTAATGGTCAAAAGGGTAGTAATGTCCAAATCTTTACCTAAGAACTTACGTCCTTCCAGTCCCTCCATTTGCAATTCGATGAGGAAATTGATGTACGTTTTCTTCGGTTTGAACATTTGAACAAGGTCATATACGGCTTGCATAGATCCGCCTGTAGCGAGCAAATCGTCGTGAATAAGTACTATATCATCGGGCTCGATTGCATCGGCATGAATCTCGATAGTGTCGTATCCGTATTCTTTTAGATAAGTTGCTTTGCGACTTTCGGCAGGAAGTTTTCCAGGTTTACGTGCCATTACAAAACCTGCGCCAAGTTTTTCAGCCAAGATAGCTCCCATAACGAAGCCACGGCTTTCGATACCCACCACTTTAGTGATGCCTTTGTCTTTGTAAATACGTACCAATTCTTGCGTCATTTCCTCGATGCAATCATGGTTTTTAAAGAGTGTTGTTACATCTTTGAAGTGTATGCCGGGCTTTGGGAAGTCGTATACAGTTCTCAGGTTGTCCAATAACAGTTTTGTATTCATAAAAATCTTGATTATTATATACTTTAGGTGTGTTTGTTTCACGTGGAACGTGAGGAATAATGCTTTAAAAAGGCTATTTTTGTGCGTTTTAAAGCATTGTGAGCGACTTTACTTAAAGTAATGCTTTAAGTGAGCTCTCGAGAACGTAGTGCTTATATAGGCGCTTAATGAAAAACCTTAATTTATTAGGGTAAAACAAATAGCTGTTTTATCGTCCTAACAAAACAAGCAATACACTGATGTCACTCGGTGAAACCCCAGGAATTCGTCCAGCTTGTGCCAAAGTTTCAGGATCAATAGCAGTGAGTTTTTGTCGTGCTTCGGTACTAAGTTGTGTGATGCTGTCGTAATCGAAGTGTCCACGTATTTTAATATTTTCTAATCGTTGCATTTTATCAGCTAATGCTCGTTCGCGTGCAATGTAGCCATGATACTTCATTTCAATCTCTGCAGCCTCGATTGTTTCTTCCGCGTCTGTTGTAATTTGACTAAGGAAATCTTTGAATTCAACGATTTCATCAGAAAGATTTTGCAATGAAATTTGCGGACGGTTAATGAGGTCGAAGAGTTTGCAGCCACGTTGGAGTGGGGTAGTTCCAACTCTTTCGAGGAAGGCGTTGATGTTTTGCGGTTTAATGGGGAACTGCTTGCAGAACGCGATGATTTCATCGATTTTCTCTTTCTTGGCATAAAAGCGTTTTATGCGATCGGACGTCGCTAAACCAAACTTTTCAGCGTAAGGCGTGAGACGAATGTCTGCATTGTCTTGGCGCAGCAAAATTCGATATTCGGCACGCGATGTAAACATACGATATGGTTCGTCCACACCTTTTGTTACCAAGTCGTCGATGAGAACGCCAATATATGCCTCGTCACGATGCAATACAAAAGGTTTGTTTCCGCTACACTTAAGCGCAGCATTGATACCTGCTATTAAACCTTGTCCTGCAGCCTCTTCATAACCCGTAGTACCATTAACCTGTCCTGCCATAAACAAACCTTCGACTTTCTTTGTTTCCAACGAATGGTGTAATTGTGTCGGGTCGAAGAAATCGTACTCTATGGCATAACCAGGACGGTAGATTACAATGTCGCGGAAACAAGGAATGCGTTTTAGAGCTTCAATCTGCACATCCATCGGCAAACTTGATGAAAACCCATTTAAGTAGAGTTCGTTGGTTTCAACACCCTCGGGCTCCAAGAACAAGGGATGGTGGTCGCGATCGGGGAATGTTACAATCTTTGTTTCAATGCTCGGGCAATATCTTGGACCAATGCTTTGAATCTGTCCGTTGTAGAGTGGTGAATCTGCTAAACCAGAGCGCAGCATTTCATGTACGGCAGCATTCGTATTTACTGTCCAACAAGGAAGCTGTGGCAATGGTCGCATAGGACTGATAAAAGAGAAGCGATGAAAATCGGTTTCACCGGGTTGCACTTCCATTTCATCAAGATGCACAGAGCGTTTGTCTATACGCACCGGTGTACCTGTTTTCATTCTGTCGGAACGAATGCCCAATTTTGTGATGCTTTCGGTAAGAAAAGCAGCCGCAGGTTCTGCGCAACGTCCACCAGCAACTTGTTTGCGTCCGATGTGCATCAAACCGCGTAAGAAGGTTCCTGCTGTAACAACCACGGCGCGTGCCATAAGTGTTGCCCCCCAAATGGTGCGAACACCCGTTACTTGTCCATTCTCTGTAAGAATTTCAGTAACCTCATCTTGCCAGATATTTAAATTTGGCGTGTTTTCAAGGCGCAATCTCCATTCCGTAATAAAACGTGCACGGTCGCATTGTGCGCGTGGACTCCACATAGCAGGTCCTTTCGAACGGTTGAGCATGCGAAACTGTATGGCGGTGGCATCTGTTACTTCGCCCATCATTCCGCCGAGCGCATCAATCTCTCGTACAATCTGACCTTTGGCAATGCCGCCAACAGCCGGGTTGCAACTCATTTGCGCTATTTTGTTCATGTCCATTGTCACTAAGCAGGTTTTAGCCCCCATGCGGGCGGCAGCACTTGCAGCTTCGCAACCTGCATGACCTGCGCCAATGACAACAACATCATAATGAAAGATAGTTTCCATACGTAGTTATGATCAATTTTCCGCAAAATTACAAGTTTTTCTTGATTTATCAACTTCCCCTATTTGTTGGATTTCAAAAAAAACTTACCTTTGTCAGTTTAACCAATATGGAAGAACTTATGGAATACCTAGTTCACTACGTGTGGAAGCACCGCATTTATGGTACTTCGCCCCTTATCACCTCCGACAATCAGACGGTGGAGGTGATAGACCCTGGTGTGCATAATATTCTCAACTCGGGTCCGGATTTTTTTAATGCCAAGATCAAACTCAATGGTGTGTTATGGGCGGGTAATGTGGAAATTCACAGTCAAGCGTCAGACTGGTATGCTCATCATCACGACACGGATGCAGCTTATAATAACGTGATATTGCACGTTGTGTCTGATATAAATGCAGAGGTGCGCACTGCCGACGGCAAGATTTTGCCTCAACTACAACTCTCGGTGCCCTCTCAATTAAAAGCACACTATCAAGAATTATTGAACGAAGAAACTTACCCTCCCTGTTATCGCATTATTCCCCAAGTGCCCCAACTCACCGTACATGCATGGATGAGTCGTCTCACTGTAGAACGGTTAGAGGAAAAGACACAAAGGGTGCAGGGTTATTTAAAACAAACAGGTGGCGATTGGGAACACGCATTTTTCATGACCCTTGCGCGTAACTTTGGTTTTGGCACCAATGCTCAAGCTTTTGAACAATGGGCTGCAACCATCAATCCGCAACACATAGGCAAGCATCGCGATAATGAGTTTCAAGTAGAAGCCTTCTTCATGGGGCAAGCTGGTTTGCTCAGCGATAAACTCGTTAAACCCGAGCGTCGCGATAGCTACTATATGCGCCTAAAAAGTGAGTACGCTTTTTTGCAACACAAGTTTGGTGTGCAACCCATTGATCCCAAAGTGTGGAAATTCGGTCGATTACGTCCGCAGAATTTTCCGCATGTACGTCTTTCGCAGTTAGCTCGCCTTTATTCATCACATCATGCAGATTTTTCGCGTATGCTCGAATCCCAGTCCATCGATGATTTGCGTCGATTGTTTCGTGTTGGAGTGACAGATTATTGGCGTTCTCACTACGCCTTTGGTGAAGAAAGCAAGGAAAGCGATAAAGTGTTGCAAACCGCTTCGCTCAATCTGCTTATAATAAACACAGCCTCGCCTTTGTTTTTTGCCTATGGACGTCAACGCATGGACGAAGACTTGGCAGAGCGTGCCTTCGACCTTTTAGAAAAGCTACCTGCAGAGCGCAACTACATCACTCGTTGTTGGGAGCGTGCAGGCTTGCAAGTGCAACACGCGGCAGACAGTCAAGCCCTTATACAGTTACGTCGCAACTATTGTGATCGTAAGGACTGTTTGCGTTGTCGCTTTGGTGCAGAATATTTGAGAGGAGGGGGATAGAATGGCTTTGCAGAGAAAAACTTTATCAGAGATTTTTCTTCTTGCAGATTTTTCAGTGAAACCCTTTCAAGAAGAAACACCTCTTGCATGAAAAAATGTATTTGAAATAATTATCTACGACAAACAACAATGAACTACATATACGAACTCCCATTTAAGGTGCGCGACTATGAGTGCGACCTTCAAGGCATCGTAAACAATGCCAATTATCAACATTACACCGAACACACTCGTCATGAGTTTTTAAGTCAGCATGGCGTAAGTTTTGCCCAACTTCATGAACGCGGCATAGATGCCGTAGTCGCAGGTATGCAGTTGCGTTTTAAAACCCCTTTGCGTAGTGGTGATGAGTTTGTGTCAAAATTAGCCTTGCGCAAGGAAGGCATTAAATATGTTTTTGTGCAAGACATCTATCGCTTGCCCGATATGCGTGTGGTGTTCAAGTCGACAGTCGAAGCCGTATGTTTGGTCGATGGCAAACTGAATGACTGCGACGAACTTAACCAAATATTTTTTAGCAATACGTCTACAGAGTAAACCATAGCGTCCCCATGCAACGTACCCCCGAAGAAACCGAAGAAATACTTTCTACCCTTATGCTAAGCCGTTGGCAAGGTCTCACGCAGTCGCAAGCCTTAGCCTTGATAGATTATTATGGCTCGGCACAAGCTGCTCTGTCTGACACCGAACCAGCTTGCTCACATTGGCGCACGCTACGTGCAGACCGCTATGCCATGCAAACAGCGCGTGATGCAGCACAACGCGAAATCGATTTTTGCGACGAACATCACGTGCGCATTCTTCCATGTACCAGTGCCGACTATCCATTGTTGCTTCAGTCTACTGAAGTCATAGATCGTCCGCTCCAACTATTCTGTTGTGGCAATGCCTCTCTTAACCGACGTCATATAATTAGCGTTGTGGGCACCCGAAATATCTCGGAATATGGCAAGCAAGTGTGCGAAAAGCTCATGGAAGGACTTGCTCAGAAAGTGCCTGATGTGTTGATAATCAGTGGGTTAGCATATGGTGTGGATATACATGTACATCGTGCTTGTTTGGTAAATAATATTGACACCGCAGCCGTGTTAGCCCACGGACTTGACCGTATTTACCCCCGAAGTCACCGTCAAACAGCCGAACAAATGACCCTTCATGGGGCTTTAATTACAGAATACTTCACAGGTACAGTTCCCGACAAAGGAAATTTTGTGCGACGCAATCGCATTGTGGCAGGAATGTCATCTGCCACGTTAGTTGTGGAGAGTGCCGAACACGGAGGTTCACTTATTACTGCCCGCATAGCCGATAGCTATAATCGCGACGTTTTGGCAGTGCCTGGTCGTATAACCGACGCTACGGCAGTGGGGTGTAATCATCTGATTCGTCGCAATGTGGCTCAACTTGTCACTTCTGCCGACGACATACTCGATGCACTCAATTGGAAACCTGTGGGCAATGTGCCCCAAGAGCGAAAATTATTTCCAGAATTTAGTGCGGAGCAAGAAAAAGTGCTTGAGGCATTACGTGGTGCCGACGATATGAGTATTGACCAACTTTCGCAGGTAGTGCAGATGCCTTTATCGCAAATTACGGACGTACTTTTCGACCTTGAAGACAAGGATGCGGTTAAACGTATGCCCGGAAATCGGTATAGAATGAGGGGATAGACAAACTACCTCGTTTCAATTTTTTTTCCTTCGGTATGATATCGGAATGACTTCGGAATGAGTACCGTATGCTGAGGGTAGAAAAATTGCAAAAAAATTCTCAAATTTTGTCCTGAGAACCAGGGTAAAATGGGGTTGGTAGAGGGTTAATAGAATTGAAAATCAGCGTATTATTTGCCAATATCCCCTTTTATCCGTAATTTTGCATCGTGGAAATGTGCACTTATGTCGTTTCTGCCCCAAAAGATGGCGGTTTGCAATGTAAAAAATACAAGCCTTGCAAACCGCTGTTGTTTATATCATCAATAAGGGTCGTTCTAAAAACAGAATTTTAAAACCACCCATAACACCATAATCGATTTTGAAGACATTTGAAGAGTTAGGCGTTTCGGCCGAAATACGCCGCGCCATCAGCGAGATGGGATACGAACACCCCATGCCTGTACAAGAAGAAGTAATTCCCTACCTTTTGGGTGTAGGAAACGATGTCATAGCATTGGCACAAACAGGTACAGGCAAGACGGCGGCGTTTGGTTTGCCCGTGTTGCAAAAAGTCAACCCCAAAGACCGCCGCACGCAAGCCGTCATACTGAGTCCCACCCGCGAACTCTGTCTGCAAATAGCCGGCGACCTTAAGGAATATTCGCGTTACATAGACGACCTCCATGTGTTGGCAGTATATGGTGGTTCGAGCATCGAAAGCCAAATCCGAACCCTTCGCAAGGGTGCCCAAGTTATTGTAGCCACTCCGGGTCGTCTTATCGACCTTATGAATCGTGGTGTGGCAAAACTTGATGCTGTTGAGAACGTGGTGCTTGATGAGGCCGACGAAATGCTCAACATGGGCTTTACCGAGGGCATCAACGAAATTTTAGCAGGTGTGCCTGCAGAGCGCAACACCTTGCTTTTCTCTGCCACTATGGGCAAAGAAATTGAACGCATTGCCAAGAGCTATTTGCACGACTACAAAGAAATTGTGGTAGGTTCGCGCAACGAAGGTGCCGAGAATGTGAATCACATCTATTACTTGGTACATGCCAAAGATAAATATGCTGCCTTAAAGCGTGTGGTTGATTATTATCCGCGCATTTACGGCATCATCTTCTGTCGCACCCGTATGGAAACCCAAGAGGTGGCAGATCATTTGATTCGCGACGGCTACAATGCTGAGGCTTTGCATGGCGACCTTTCGCAGGCACAGCGTGATTTAACCATGCAGAAGTTTCGTCAGCACCACACACAGCTGCTCGTGGCAACCGATGTAGCAGCCCGTGGTCTTGATGTAGAAGACCTTACACACGTAATTAACTACGGTTTGCCCGATGATGTTGAGAATTATACACACCGCTCAGGTCGTACGGGACGTGCGGGTAAGCGTGGTACCAGCATCTCAATTATTCACTTGCGCGAAAAGGGCAAGGTGCGCATCATTGAAAAGGTGATTGGCAAGAAGTTTGAAGTAGGAACTTTGCCCGACCCCCAAGAAATTTGCACCAAGCAGCTCTATAAAGTGATGGACGAGTTAGAGCGTATCGAGGTAAACGATACTGAAATCGCCCCCTTCTTGCCCGAAATTTATCGTAAATTAGAGTGGCTCAACAAAGAAGACTTGATTAAGCGCATTGTAAGTCGCGAGTTTGGACACTTCTTGCGTTATTATGCTGATGCTCCCGTCATTGAGCAACCTACAGATCGTGGACGTGCTGAGGGGTCAGAAAGCGGAAAGAGTCGTCGCGATCGTCGTAAGGGTGGGGCAGAAGGCAACCACCAAGCCGAAGAAGGCTACACCCGATTGTTTATTAACTTGGGTAAGCGCGACAACTTCTATGCTCGCGAAATCATCAATTTAGTAAATCGTTATGTGCGCGGTTCGAAGGTTGAAATAGGTCGTATCGATTTAACCAACAACTGCTCGTTCTTTGAAGTACCCTCTGAGGATGCCGAAATAGTGCTTAGCAAAATGAAGCGTGTAAAGGTGGGCGACCGTAAGGTAGTAGTCGACACTGCAGAACGCTCAGACGAAGCCCCGCGTGAAGGAGGTCGTGGCCAACGCAAGGGTAGTCGTCCCGATCGTAAAGAAGGTGGTCGTCGTGGTGCGCGTCGCACTTATGCCGAAGCTGCCGATCCACGCGAAATGCGTCAGCAATGGAAGGCTGAGAAGAAGCAAAAGCGCAATAAAAATAAGCAAAAAGAGTATGAACCTGCTAAGAAGAAAGCCACCAAGGACGATTGGAGGCAATTCTTTGAGTAAGTAGTTCAGCGAAGTTCGCAACACATTCGTAATCCCTAATAAAAGCAATAAACAATGAGAAAAATATTGTTTTTGTTACTTTTTATCCCTGTTGCAACCTATGCACAAAACCTCCACCTAAAGTTTGGGGGTGGTTTTTCGTCGCATTATGGTCGTGCACAAGTAGTGGGTGCATTTAAACTTGGATTAGGCTATGAAATAGAGTTTAACCAACATTGGAGTTTTACTCCCAGCCTCGAAGTATATGGCAAGGGTTGGAAAGACCCCAATGAAACCGTTTTTGTGTTCGACCGTGAAGGAAACCAAATGTTCGACGAAGAAACAGGAAAACCTCTATTGGGCATAAAAAATCGCACCGCTACTCAAAACTATATTGAGGTGCCTTTGCTCTTTAGCTATTATTGGCGTATGGGCGAAAGTCGCTACGTTGTGCTGAGTGCGGGACCTTATGTGGCGTATGGTGTAGGTGGTAAGCAAAAAACTAAGGGCGACACCGAGCAAAGTGGCGTAGAGCGTTATTTTTACGAGAATAAAACTTTCGACGAGCCAGGCACACACCGTTTTGATTATGGTGTGCAGACATTTGTGGGCTATCAATTCCCATCAAGCATAACCGTGGGCGTTGAGGCTGATTGGGGCATAGGAAAATTCAATGCTTCGGGCTCTCGCAATGTGTCTGCATTGGTGTCATTGGGCTATAAATTTTAATACATTCGATGCATTATACCTATTTTTAGGTATTGCCAAGATACGCAAATGCCCGTACCTTTGCATCGAGTTAAGTAGAATACTAAGATTGTTATGTTCTTGTCCTAAAATGAGGCTGTGCAGGAGTGCACAGCCTCGTTTGTTAAATCATTCATAGCTCAAAAAAAATTTTTTGTTTGGTATAGCGTTCGGTTTGCAGTAACTCTTTTTGCAAGTTACGCTGCGGTTCGGAAGTGAAAATGAAAGTTTTTCCACTTTTATTTTGCACTTCTCTCACTTTGCAGTAACTTTCTATCGCAAGTTACGCTGCGGTTCGGAAGTGAAAATGAAAGTTTTTTCCACTTTCATTTTGCACTTCTCTCACCTTGCAGTAACTTTGCACCCAAATATATAGGTATTAGTATTTAATTGTATGCAAGACATTCGTAACATTGCCATCATTGCCCACGTAGACCACGGTAAAACTACCCTCGTGGACAAGATGCTTCTCGCCGGACACCTGTTCCGCAAAAACCAAAATGCCGGCGAACTTATTCTCGACAACAACGATCTTGAACGTGAGCGCGGTATAACCATCCTCTCAAAGAACGTGTCTATCCGATATAAGGACACTAAAATCAACATCATCGACACTCCGGGTCACTCTGACTTTGGTGGCGAGGTGGAACGTGTGCTCAATATGGCCGACGGCTGCATTTTGCTTGTCGATGCCTTCGAAGGTCCGATGCCGCAGACACGTTTTGTCTTGCAAAAGGCTTTGCAAATTGGTCTGAAGCCCATCGTGGTTGTCAACAAGGTGGACAAACCTAACTGTCGTCCTGAAGAGGTATACGAAATGGTGTTCGACCTCATGTGCGACCTCGATGCTACTGAGGATCAGCTCGACTTCCCCGTAGTTTATGGTTCTGCAAAGAACGGTTGGATGGGCGAAGACTATAACACACCCACCGACAACATCAACTACTTGCTCGATAAGATACTCGAGGTTATTCCTGCTCCTACACAGTTAGAGGGTACCCCTCAGATGCTTATCACCTCACTTGACTATTCTAATTACACAGGTCGTATCGCAGTAGGTCGTGTTCACCGTGGCACCATTAGCGAAGGTATGAAGTGTACGATTGCCCACCGTGATGGTACGCTCGAAAAAACTCAAATCAAGGAGGTTCACACCTTCGAGGGTATGGGTCGCCAACGTACTGATGCTGTAAGCTCAGGTGATATCTGTGCTGTAGTAGGTTTAGAGAATTTCGAAATTGGTGATACTATCTGTGATTTCGAAAATCCCGAACCCCTGCCCCCCATTGCCATCGACGAACCCACCATGTCGATGCTCTTTGCCATCAACGACTCACCTTTCTTTGGTAAGGAAGGTAAGTTCTGCACCTCGCGTCACATCAACGACCGCCTTGAAAAGGAACTCGAAAAGGACCTTGCTTTGCGTGTAAAACGTAATGACACTGGCGATTCTTGGATTGTAAGTGGACGTGGTGTGCTTCACCTCTCTGTGCTTATCGAAACCATGCGTCGTGAGGGTTACGAGTTGCAAGTAGGTCAGCCTCAGGTAATCTATAAAGAGATTGATGGCGTAAAGTGCGAGCCTATCGAAGAACTCACCATCAATGTGCCCGAGGAGTTTGCCTCAAAAATGATTGATATGGTAACGCGTCGTAAGGGTGAAATGACCTCTATGCTCAATATGGGTGAGCGTGTAGACATTGAATTCAATATTCCTTCGCGTGGCATCATTGGTCTTCGTACCAACGTGCTTACTGCCTCACAGGGTGAAGCCATCATGGCACACCGCTTCAAGG
Organism: uncultured Prevotella sp.; assembly: GCA_900543155.1. GTDB lineage: Bacteria > Bacteroidota > Bacteroidia > Bacteroidales > Bacteroidaceae > Alloprevotella. The sequence continues at coordinate 13,013 of UQQN01000006.1, read as the reverse complement.
AATATCAGCCGTTTAAGGGCGAAATTCAGCGTCGTTTAAATGGTTCAATGATCTCGCTCGAAAGTGGTACTGCTTTTGCTTATGCAATCGACCACTTGCAAGATCGTGGACGTTTCTTCATCAATCCGCAAGATGAGGTTTACGCCGGACAAGTAGTGGGTGAACACGTACATGATAACGACCTTGTAGTGAATGTAACCAAGGCTAAGCAGCTCACCAATATGCGTGCTTCGGGTGCCGATGACAAGGCGCGTATCATTCCTCCCATCGTATTCTCGCTCGAAGAAGCATTGGAATATATCAAGGAAGATGAGTACGTAGAAGTTACGCCTAAGTCAATGCGTATGCGTAAAATCATCCTCGACCACTTGGCACGTAAGCGTGCAGGTCGCGATTGATAAGAAGAGATGTTCTAAAAGTTGTTTTTTGAGGGGTATACTCCAAACAACTTTTAGAACACTTTTAAATCCCTAAAAAAGAAGACATAACACATACATGGAAAAGACATTTAACCGCACCCTTGTCACCGCAGCGCTTCCCTACGCCAACGGTGGTGTACACATTGGCCACTTGGCTGGCGTATATGTGCCTGCTGACATCTATGTGCGTTATCTCCGCCTCAAAAAACGCGATGTGCTCTTTGTTTGCGGCTCAGACGAGCATGGTGTGCCCGTAACCATCCGCGCACGTAAAGAGGGATGCACACCCCAGCAAGTTGTCGACCGTTATAACAAGATTATCAAAGACTCTTTCGAGGGCTTTGGCATCTCGTTCGACATTTTTGGTCGTACCACTTCAGAGGTTCACAAACAAACAGCTTCCGACTTCTTCCGCAAGCTCTATGATAAGGGCGAATTTGTGGAACAAGAAAGCGAACAATATTACGACGAAGAAGCACACACCTTCCTTGCCGACCGTTACATCACAGGCGAATGCCCCCACTGCCATGCAGAGGGTGCTTATGGCGACCAATGCGAAAAATGTGGTACTGCTCTTTCGCCCACCGAACTCATCAATCCTCGTTCTACAGTGAGCGGCTCAAAGCCCGTATTGCGTAAAACCAAGCACTGGTATTTGCCTCTCGACAAGCACCAGCAGTGGCTTGAACCTTGGATTACTGAGGACCACAAAGAGTGGCGTTCTAACGTAATGGGTCAGTGTAAGAGCTGGTTCGACATGGGTCTTAAGCCTCGTGCCGTAAGTCGTGACCTAGATTGGGGTATCCCCGTGCCCGTTGAAGGAGCCGAAGGTAAGGTGCTCTACGTATGGTTTGACGCCCCTATTGGCTACATCAGTAACACCAAGGAATTGTTGCCCAATGATTGGGAAAAATGGTGGAAGAGCGACGATACACGCCTCATTCACTTCATTGGTAAGGACAACATCGTGTTCCACTGCATTGTGTTCCCCGCCATGCTTAAGGCCGAAGGTTCATACATCCTTCCCGATAACGTGCCTGCAAACGAGTTCCTTAATCTCGAAGACGACAAAATCTCTACTTCGCGTAATTGGGCAGTATGGCTCGACGAATACCTCGTTGATTTCCCTGGCAAGCAAGACGTGCTTCGCTATGTGCTCACAGCCAATGCTCCCGAAACGAAGGACAATAACTTCACTTGGAAGGACTTCCAAGCACGCAATAACAACGAACTCGTAGCCGTATATGGCAACTTCGTGAATCGTGCCCTTCAGCTCACTAAAAAGTATTATGAGGGTGTAGTGCCTGCAGCAGGCGAACTTACCGACTACGATCGTCAAACCATCGAAGAATTCCAAGGTGTAAAGGCTGAGGTAGAGCGTCTCATTGAGAATTTCCGCTTCCGCGATGCACAGAAAGAAGCCATGAACCTTGCCCGCATTGGTAACAAGTATTTGGCAGACTCAGAGCCTTGGAAGGTGGTAAAAACCGACCCCGAGCGTGTTAAGACTATTCTCAACCTCTCGCTCCAACTCGTAGCCAACTTAGCCATTGCCTTCGAACCTTTCCTCCCCTTCTCAAGCGAAAAGCTCCGTGGTATGCTCCACATCGAGGAGGCACAGTGGGACCGTTTGGGTGCAACCGACCTCTTGCCCGCAGGTCACGTGCTTGGCGAACCCGTCCTTCTTTTCGAGAAGATTGAGGACAGTGTAGTCGATGCACAGGTTCAGAAATTGCTCGATACCAAAAAAGCCAACGAAGCAGCAGCCTTCAAGCCTGCCGACATCAAGGAGAACGTATCGTTCGAGGATTTCGAAAAGCTCGATATCCGTGTAGGCCACATCAAAGATTGCCAAAAGGTAAAGAAATCAAAGAAACTCTTGCAGTTCACTATCGACGATGGCACAGGCACCGACCGTACCATTCTCAGTGGCATTGCAGCCTATTATGAGCCCGAACAACTCATAGGCAAAGACGTACTCTTTGTAGCCAACTTCGCCCCGCGCAAGATGATGGGCATTGAGAGTCAAGGCATGATTCTCTCAGCTGTCAACTTCGACGGTTCGCTCAATGTAACTTCTGTGCTTGGCGATGTCAAGCCCGGTAGTCAAGTGGGATAATCTCACGAATCTCTCAGGGGTGTGTCAGGAAATAGAGAGTGCTCTGTTTCTTGACACATCCCTTATTTTTTTATTTTATTCAAAACAAAATGTTCAACACAAACAAACAAAAGCAGGTGGCAACCTTCCACCATTTCAACCGCAAGGGTTGGAGCCTATTTGGCTGTTTGCATCGCGAAGTGCGCATAGGCGTGCTCGGCGTAGCCACTTTAATGTGTGCCACACCTCGCCTTATGGCAGCAGGTAGTGGCATTATGCCCGTGACCGATGGCAGTGCCGTAAAGGCCGATACTCTTTCGTTGAGTGGTGCTGAAGTCTCAGCTACTCGTGCACCGTTGGCAGCCGATGTAGCCGCTCGACAAGTGCAAACGCTCACGCACGACGACCTTGCTGCGGCAGGTGTGCGTACAGTAAACGACGTTCTCAAACTCTCAGCTGGTGTAGATGTCCGACAGCGCGGAGGGTTTGGTATTCAAACGGACATCAGCATCAATGGTGGAACGCACGACCAAATAACCATTCTTGTGAATGGCGTTCCTATTGTCAATCCACAGACAGGCCATAACGCAGCCGATTTTCCTTTAAACATTTCAGATATTGAGCGCATCGAGATTCTCGAGGGTGCTGCATCACGCGTAATGGGTAGCCAAGCCTTTAGTGGCGCCATCAATGTTGTTACCCGTGGTGGAGCTAACGCCTCGCCTGTAGAACTTATGCTCGAGGGCGGATCTTATGGTACCGTGCGCGGTGAAGCACGCACTGCATGGCAGTGGGGCAACAGTTGGAGTGCCTCAGCCAGTGGCAGTTATCAGCGCAGCGACGGAGCCGTGAAAAATGGTGCCTTTAAGGGCGGAAAAGGTTTTGCCCAACTTGGCTACGACAGCCAGGACTTCCGTTTCGACATGCAACTCGGTGCTACTGCCAACGATTATGGTGCCAACACCTTCTATTCGGCTGCCTATCCCAATCAATGGGAAGCCACACGTCGCTATTTGCTTTCTATGCGAGCCGAAACCAAAGGTCGTGTACACATTGTGCCCCAAGTGTCGTGGTTGCGCAGCCTCGACCACTTTCAGCTCATTCGCAATAGTGCCACAGGCGAGAATTTTCACCGTGGCGACGTCTATACCGCTGCTGTGAACGCTTGGACAGAGTGGAAACTCGGTCGCACTGCTGTAGGCGCAGAATTACGTCAGGAGGATATTTATAGCACCAACTTAGGTCGTCCCCTACAGTCCGACCAATATGTGGGCATTCCGCACCAAGACGATTTGTACTACACCAAAAAAGACGACCGTACCAACATCTCATACTTTGTTGAGCACAACATTGTGTGGAACAAGTTTACCCTTTCGGCAGGTGTAATGGCAGAGCGCAACAATGCCATCGATCGTAAATTCCGTTTCTATCCGGGTGTTGATTTCAGTTATCGTCCCACGCACCAATGGCGTCTTTATGCTTCGTGGAACAAGTCGTTGCGTTTACCCTCGTTCACAGATTTGTGGTATAAGAGTCCCACACAAGAGGGCAACGTAGGCCTTCGTCCCGAAGAGTGTTCTGCCTTCCGTGTGGGAGCCGACTTCTTACATCCCATCATCACACTCCGTCTCAAGGCACACTATCAGCGTGGCACGCACATGATAGACTGGATAATGCGCTCAGCCGACGACATCTACCATGCCACCTCCTTTTCGCTCGACAACTTTGGCGCAGGTCTCGACGCCCGTCTCAATTTGCAGCAATGGTGGGGCAAGCGTCAGCCATTCGAGCAGTTTGTAGTGTCGTATGCATGGCTCAATCAGCACCGTCGTGCTGGCGAGGACTACTTTAAGTCGAACTATGCCATGGAGTATTTGCGTCACAAGTTTACCGCCCGTTTGCGTCATCGCATTGTGTCGCACCTGTCAGCCGAATGGAGCTTGCGTGTGCAGCAACGTGAGGGTGCCTACCTTGTTTACGAGAATTTGCGTCCTACCGCTCGTTTAGAGCCTTATGGCACGCACGCTTTGCTCGATTGCAAGTTGCAATGGACGCAACCTGTCTACACGCTTTTTGTGGAAGGTACCAACTTGACCAACCATCCCTATTACGATTTGGGCAATGTGCGTCAGCCTGGGTTCCTTGTCATGGCAGGAGCTACTTTCCGTTTGCCGCGTTAATGGCTATAATCTAATCTTTGTCAGAAAAGGTTAGACGACTTCATTATTTCACCCGCTAAGGTCTGTGCTCCAACCTACACAGACTTTAGCGGGTCACTATTTTAAATCCTTCTCCGTTTTTCCAAATTTACGTTGATACAATCTTTGTGTAAATCATTTTTTATCCATTAAAACCGTTGTTACTGATAAAAAATGCGTATTTTTGCAAGCTAATGTAATGTGAAATATTCTATCTCAAAGATATTATGTCAGTCGAAATAAAGAAAGTAACCACCAAATCGGACCTAAAGCGTTTCATACGCTTCAACTACGAGTTCTACAAAAATAATCCGTATTCTGTGCCCGACCTCTACGACGATATGCTCAACACCTTCTCGCCTAAGAAGAATGCAGCATTTGAGTTTTGCGAGGCCGACTACTTTTTGGCATATCGCGACGGAGAAATTGTAGGTCGTGTGGCAGCCATTATTAACCGCCGTGCCAACGAAACATGGAAGCGCAAAACCGTGCGTTTTGGTTGGATTGACTTTATCGACGACTTAGAGGTAAGTACCGCCCTTATCGACACTGTAAAACAATGGGGTAAGGAACGTGGTATGAACGAGATTGAAGGTCCCCTTGGTTTTACCGATATGGATGCCGAGGGTATGCTCATTGAGGGTTTCGATCAACTCTCTACCATGGCCACCATCTACAACTATCCCTACTATCCCGAACACATGCAAAAGTTGGGAATGGAGAAAAGTGCCGACTGGGTAGAGATGAAAATTTACATCCCCGAAGCCATTCCCGAAAAGCATAAACGCATTTCGCAAATCATTGCCACACGCTATAACTTGCATGTGCGCAAACTTAAGAGCAAGAGCGAGGTGCGCAAGTCGGGCGTGGCGCACGATATATTCCGTCTTATCAACGATGCATACACCCCCTTGTTTGGTTATTCGCGCATGACAGAGCGCCAAATCGACCAGTATGTAAACATGTACGTACCCGTGCTCGATTTGCGCATGGTGAGCATTGTCGAAAATGAGCAAAACGAGATTGTGGCAGTGGGCATTTCTATGTCGTCACTCTCGCGTGCCTTGCAAAAGGCAAAGGGGCGCCTCTTGCCCTTTGGTTGGTGGCACTTGCTCAAGGCGCTCATGCTGAAGCGTCCTAAGGTGCTCGACCTCTTGCTCGTGGCAGTACGTCCCGACTATCAAGGTAAGGGTGTAAACGCATTGCTGTTTACCGACCTCATTCCCGTATATCAAAAACTTGGTTACGAATATGCCGAGAGTAATCCTGAACTCGAAATGAACGATAAGGTGCAAAATCAGTGGCAATATTTCAAGACCGAGCAACACAAGCGCCGCCGTTGCTTTAAGGCGAACATTTAACCCCTCACTCATCCTTTTTTATTCATAATCATGACCACAGAAAAAGACACTTCGACGCAAGCAGTTGAGGCTCAAGCTGTAGTATACGACGAAAGCAAAATACGTCATCTTGAGGATACAGAACACATCCGCACCCGTCCTGGTATGTATATTGGCAGACTGGGTGACGGTTCGCATGCCGAAGATGGCATATACGTGTTGCTCAAAGAAAGCATCGACAACAGTATTGATGAGTTTAACGAGGGATTTGGTAAACGCATCGAAGTAACCATTCACGATAATCTTACTGCCGAAATTCGCGACTATGGTCGTGGCATCCCTTTGGGTGCATTGGTCGACGCGGTGTCGAAATTGAATACTGGTGGTAAATACGACACAGCTGTGTTTACAGCCTCGGTGGGTATGAATGGTGTAGGTCTTAAAGCTGTCAATGCGCTGTCGAGCCGTTTTATTGCTCGCAGTGTACGCGATGGAAAAATGCACGAAGCCATCTTCGAAAAAGGTGTGCTGGTAAGCGACGAAGAAGGTGCAAGCGAAGAGGAAAATGGCACTTACATCTATTTTGAGCCCGATAAAACGCTCTTCCAAAACTATCGTTTTCATGGTGAGTTTGTCGAGAACATGCTTCGCAACTACACCTACCTCAACACGGGCTTAGCTATTTTCTATAATGGGCGACGTATTTTGAGCCGTAATGGTCTTGAAGATTTGCTCAACGACAACATGACCGCGCCCGGACTCTATCCCATAGTCCACCTCACAGGTCCGAGCATCGACATCGCATTTACACATACCTCGCAGTATGGCGAAGAATATTACTCTTTTGTCAATGGTCAGCACACCACGCAAGGGGGTACCCATCAAAGTGCCTTCAAAGAACACATTGCAAAGGCCATAAAAGAGTATTTTGGCAAAAACTACGATGTGCAGGATGTGCGCAACGGATTAGTAGCAGCCATTGCCATACGTGTCATAGAACCCCTCTTTGAGAGTCAAACCAAAATTAAACTCGGTTCGCTCACCATGGCGCCCGACAAAGACTCGAATGGAAATCCCTTCCCCCTTTCGGGTGTAAGTGTGAATAAGTTTGTGGGCGATTTCATCAAAGAAAATGTCGACAACTACCTACACATGCACACCGATGTGGCAGAGGTAATTAAACAAAAAATCGAAGAGAGCGAGAAAGAACGTAAAGCCATAGCGGGTGTCACAAAGTTGGCGCGTGAACGTGCTAAAAAAGCCAATTTGCACAATCGTAAATTGCGCGATTGCCGCATTCACTTAAACGACCCTGCCCCTAAGGCAAAGAAAAAGCAAGACGAGGAGCAAGAAGACCCACGTTTCGACTCATCAATCTTTATCACCGAGGGTGACTCAGCCAGTGGTTCTATTACCAAAACCCGTAATGCACAAACACAAGCTGTGTTTTCGCTGCGCGGTAAACCCTTGAACTGTTTTGGGTTGACCAAAAAGGTGGTTTACGAAAACGAGGAATTCAACCTCTTGCAAGCAGCACTCAATATTGAGGATGGACTCGATGGATTGCGTTACAACAAAGTGATTGTAGCCACCGATGCCGATGTCGATGGCATGCACATTCGTTTGCTCATCATCACTTTCTTCTTGCAATTCTTCCCCGACTTAATCAAAAAAGGCCACGTCTACATCCTGCAAACACCCTTGTTCCGTGTGCGCAACAAAAAGAAAAAGGTGCGTGGGGCAGCAAAGCCCAAAACCGTGAGCGATACAAGTGCGGGTGCCGCCATATTGAAGAAGACACAAACCAGTGATCGTTCAGAATACGAAACCATCTATTGTTACACCGAAGAAGAGCGTTTAGCAGCTATCGAAAAGCTCAGTCCTAACCCCGAAATCACCCGATTTAAAGGTTTGGGAGAGATTGACCCTGAGGAATTTAAAAACTTTATTGGTCCCGATATGCGTCTCGACCCCGTCACGTTGCATAAGAGCGACAATGTGAGCAAGTTGTTAGAGTATTACATGGGTAAAAACACCATGGAGCGTCAAAGCTTTATCATCGACAACTTGGTGGTTGAAGAAGACTTGGCAGAAGAAAATACAGAAGAAATATGAAAATAGCCATCTTTCCAGGTTCATTCGATCCCTTTACGGTAGGTCATGCCAGTATTGTAGAGCGTGGACTCCCCATGTTCGATAGAATCGTGATAGGAGTAGGCGTTAACGACAAAAAGCGCTCATTCTATACCCCCGAACAGCGTGTTGAGGCTATTCGTCGTGTCTATGCTCGCGAACCGCGCATTAAGGTGGTAGCCTATACCGACCTCACCATAGACTTGGCGCGTCGCGAGGGAGCAGAGTTTATATTGCGTGGCTTACGTTCGGTAAAAGACTTTGAGTACGAACGCGACATCGCTGCCATGAATAAGCGTTTGGCAGGTGTCGAAACCGTCATGCTCTTTACCGAAGCCCATTACTCAGACATCTCATCAAGTGTGGTGCGCGAACTCATAGCCTATGGCAAAGACGTGTCGCAATTCTTACCCCCAATGCCCGAAGGGTAGGGGGGTGGAGCACGAATCACGAGCTACATTGCCGCATGGCATACCTCTTATCGCAGATATACTGAATAGTGCATTCACCACCTATTCACCAATTCGCACATTCGCAAAATCAAGCAAATGAAATACTTATTCACCCTTATCTCTGCTCTTTTAGCCTTTAACGCTTGTGCGCAGTCGCACTTTGGCGATATAGACATTGAGCAAATAAAGAAGTTGCAAATGGCGCAAGTGGCCATTAGCAGCCTTTATGTTGATAGTGTAGACCAAAAGAAATTGGCTGAGGACGCCATCAATGGTATGCTCAGCAAACTCGATCCGCACTCTTCTTATACCAATGCCAAAGAAACAAAAAAACTCAACGAACCGCTCAGTGGTAATTTCGAGGGCATTGGCGTGAGCTTTAACATGGTAAAAGACACCCTGTTGGTGCTTCAGGTAATTAGCAAAGGCCCTTGCGAAAAAGCTGGCATTATGGCTGGCGACCGCATTATTGCTGTAAATGGCGTGACCATTGCAGGCGTAAAAATGGACCGCGACAGCATCATGACGAAGTTACGTGGACCCAAAGGCACAATTGCTAATCTCGATGTGGTGCGACGTGGTGCCTATGGTGTACTCCATTTTAAGGTGGTGCGCGATAAAATTCCTGTTAATACAGTAGATGCTGCCTACATGATTACGCCCACTGCGGGCTACATTCACCTCGATAGTTTTGGTGCCACATCGGGCAAGGAGGTGAACGATAAAATCAAGGAATTGCAAAAGCAGGGCATGAAAGACTTAATCCTTGATTTGGGCATGAATGGTGGTGGCTACTTAAATGCAGCGCAAGAGGTAGCAAGTCAATTCTTGCCCAATGGGTCAATGATTGTTTATACAGACGGACGTGTAATGCCTCGTCAAGAATTGCGTTCTGAGGGCGAAGGACTGATGCAAAACGAGGGTCGCGTAGTCGTGCTCGTCGATGAGTTTACAGCCTCGGCAGCCGAGATTGTGAGTGGTGCTTTGCAAGATCACGACCGTGGCACCATTATTGGTCGTCGCACCTTTGGTAAGGGGTTGGTGCAGCGTCCCATCGATTTGCCCGATGGTTCTATGATTCGTCTCACCGTGTCGCACTATTATACCCCTTCGGGTCGTTGCATCCAAAAGCCTTATGTAAAGGGCGAGAAGAAGGAGTATGAACAAGACCTTGAAAAGCGTTACACACGTGGCGAGTTGACCAATATCGACAGCATCCATTTAGATTCTACCAAGGTTTATAAAACATTGGTAAAGGGTCGTACCGTTTATGGCGGTGGTGGCATTATGCCCGACATCTTTGTGCCACTCGACACAACTGCCTATACGCCCTACTATCGTGCCTTGCGTCGTTACAACCTCATTAACGAGTGGACATTGCGTTATGTCGATGAAAATCGTAAAGTCTTAAAGCGTAAATATCGCAAGTTCCAGAATTTTGAAGAAAAATATGAAGTGCCTGCTTCGCTTACCGACTCTATTATGGCAGAAGGTAAACGCAAAAAGGTAGAGCCGAAGGATGATAAAGAGTTGCAAGCTACACTCGAAGATCTTCGTTTCACACTCAAGTCTACGATTGCCTACGACCTTTGGGATCGCACAGAGTACTTCCGTTTGGTCAATAAGCGTAGCGACATTGTGAAACGTGCCCTCCAATTCTTGAAAGAGGGTAAGTAATAAGGGCTGAAAAGCCTTTGGCAGTGCCTCAAAAAATACGAAATTTATAAAAGGGTGGTTCTCAAAAACAGAGAACCACCCTTTAAAATGGGCTTTTCAATACCGCATAAAACCCTGTGTAACCATTTTTTTGCACAGAAAACACAAAAAAATCGCCTAAAATTTTGGTGATAAAGAAAATCGTTGTAATTTTGCATCGCAAAACGGATGAAAATCGCGTTTTAGTGGATGTTCCATGGTGTAATGGTAGCACTAGAGTTTTTGGTTCTCTCAGTCATCGTTCGAATCGGTGTGGAACAACTTCCCCTTCCCGAGCCCTGCTTGCTCCATCCCCGTTTTGGCAGGGCTCTTATTCCTCGCAGTGTCTACATGACACTGCTTTTTTTGTCCTTTTTTTGTCCTATTCTTTGTCTATTTTTCGCTTTTCCTGACTTCTTCACTTTTCTGCGTCATTACATGGCACATATTGAAAATCAATGAGTTACGTCAAACTTATGGGTGGTTTTGGGTGGCGCATTGACGAAGTCAGGAATAGGGGGCATTATTTTTTTCTTGTGTAGCAGAAAAAGTATTAATGGAACGATTAATGGGCATTGATGGGAATTAATGTTCAAACTAAAACTCGCGGAGCGAGAATAAAAAATCTGTTAGTTACGAGATGAAACTTGAATCATTAACCATGAAACTGTATAGCAGTCTAATCAGCAATTCCGATGGTATATTTTCCGTATCGTTCTCCGTTCATCCTCCGTTCGCTTCTCGTTCGCTTCTCGTTCGCTTCTCGTTCGCTTCTCGTTCGCTTCTCGATCGGTTCTCGATCGATTCTCGTTCGGTTCTCGTTCGGTTCTCGATCGGTTTTCGATCATCCTTCGTTCATCCTCCGTTCATTCTCCGTTCATTCTCCGTTCGGGAATCGAAGATTGATCGAAGAACGAACGGAGAATCATCGGAGGCAAGACGGAGATGTATCGAAACTCTAATGGGAAGCCAAGGAAAAGGCGACCCGAACAAAAACTTTATTTTTAATCACTTAAATTCAAATTATTATGGCAAGACTTACTCCTGACTTGCGCCATCACATAGCGCGTAATGAAAATCAATGAGTTAGTCAAACTAATGGGTGGTTTTGGGTGGCGCATTGACGAAGTAAGGACACTGCCTTTTTTTGTCCTTGTTCGCCCTATTCTTTGTCTAATTTTCGCTTTTTATGTTTTTTAATCCATCAAAAGCAATAAGCACACCGAAAAATCGTTATCTTAGCAACGTCAAAAACGCTAAATGCGTGTAAACGCGTATTTCGAGTTGTGACATCATTTGATACAAACCTGTCTAAAACCACATCACGAATGATGGAAACATTGAATCATAATTACTGCATAATCCTTGCTGGTGGCAATGGTCGTCGACTTTGGCCCGCAAGCCAAAAGGATATGCCCAAACAGTTTATTGACTTTTTCGGAACGGGTCGCACTTTGTTGCAGCAAACCTACGACCGTTTTGTTCGTTTTATTCCCCAAGACCACATATTTGTTTCTACTTTCGAGGACTACGTGCCACTCGTAAAGCAACAACTACCACAAATAGCCGATAATCGCATATTGCCCGAACCCGTACAACTCAATACTGCCCCTGCTGCCATTTGGGGCACGTGGCACACGGTATTGGCCGATGCCGATGCGCGTGTAGTGGTCACCCCTGCCGACCAACTTATTCAGGGCGAAGACCAATTTGAAAAGCAAATTTTGCGTGGACTCGACTATGTGGGCTCACACCAAAATTTCTTGGCAATGGGTGTAAAGCCTACACACCCTAATACGGCTTATGGCTACATTCAAATGGGTGAGGAAGAGGATGGCGAAAAACTCTATACCGTAAAGTCATTTAGCGAAAAACCTGCTGCAGACTATGCACAAATGTTTGTGGATAGTGGCGAGTTTTTATGGAATACAGGTATTTTTTTGTGGAAAGGCGACACCTTAGGGCACCATCTTTCGTCTATGGCAAATCGTCCAGACCAATCGGTCGAAAAGGTGGCACAGCAAATGGTTACTGTGGCAGAAGAGGTGAGCTATGTACGTTCATGTATTCCCGAAGGTTTGCCTCGTAGCATCGACCTTCTTGTACTCGAACATTGTCCCAATGTCATTGTGCAACAATGCGACTTTGGTTGGGCTGATGTGGGATGTTGGACAGAACTGCGCAGTGTCTCTAAAACCGATGTCGATGGAAATGCCATTAGCGGTGGTGCAAAGGTCATGTTGCAAGGTACACAGCGTTGCATGGTGCGTTTGCCCAAAAACATGAAGGCGGTAATTGCTGGTCTCGATGGATATGTCGTGGCACAAGAGAACGATACCTTGCTAATTTGTCCGAATGCCGATGCCGACGCTATTCGTCGACTGATTAACGAGGCAATGTTTGCCGAGGCATAAGGTAGGGGATGTTCAAAAATTCGAAAATAATGGGTTACCCCGTTAGGTAGGGTGTTTAAAATCCATAAATTTTTATGCACTATTTCATCGGATTTTTGACGTCGATAAATTACATGGTTAAATGGGTCACCCCGTTAGGTAGGGTGTTCAAAATTCATGATTTTTTCCGGCACGATTTTGTAGGATTTTGATGTCGATAAGTAGCATGATTAAATGGGTTACCCCGTTAGGGGTGAGATAAGGTAGCCAGGTATGTGAATGAGG
>UQQN01000005.1 GCA_900543155.1 uncultured Prevotella sp. | reverse complement strand
GACTCGAACGCCCGACCCCTACGTCCCGAACGTAGTGCGCTACCAACTGCGCTACTTTCCGATTGCGGTGCAAAATTACGAACATTTTATGAAAGGTCCAAATTTATTGCACCAAAAACTTGTTTTTATGCAAAAATAAGCATACACCTTATTTCTTAGCAATTACATCTACCACTATCTTTGAGTGGTTAGGATCGTTGGTGATAAGAAGCACGCGACGACGTCCCTTGAAATAAGACGTGGTAGCATTCACCGTAATCTTTAACTTTTCTGCTTCGCCCGGATCAATGCGACGCTTGCTAAGACTCACGCTAATACCGGGGTTATACACCTGCAAGGCACTAATGACCAAAGGTGTTTTACCGGTGTTCTTAATAAGGAGTTGACCAGAAATTTTCTTTTTCTTACCCAAAGAACCCAAGTCAATGTGTGTACTATCAATTTGAGCCACAGGAGCCAATGACTGTTGCAAAGGCGTATCGTAGAAATCGGGTAACAACGTTGCCGAAACATTTATTTCAGTTTCCTTGCTTACACGGTCTCCCATGAAACGACTTAGATAAATGCTGGTTTGTGTCAATCCCATGTTATGAAGCTCGCCACTATTCAGCGTGAGCAATACACGTCCAACACGACCAGGACGAATTACCTCGGGGTCGGCATGTGCTGTGAGGTATTTAGGCAAATGCATTAATTCAGGACGATATGAATGCTTACTACTATTCAAAATAGAAAGCACAAAAGTGGGAGAGTCGCCACGGTTCACGTCGTCGAATTCCACATCGTCCGTACTCAGATAATAGTCGCCCACCTTATAGGGATATTCAGTAGTTGGTTCGTTGCTTGTCATTGAAACCACACCTACCAGCTTAAGGTATTGGGGTTCTGCCTGCAAATTGGTGTAAACTGCCAATCCTTTGTTAAAATGCCCCAACATCTCAGCATCATAAGTAGCTTTAATCTCACCTGAGCCGCCAGGACCAATAGGTTTGGTTGTCCATTCTGCATTTGTACAACCACAGTCAGTACGCACATTTGTAATCACAAGGTCTTGCGTACCCTTGTTTGTAATCTTAAAAGTTGCGGTGCGTGGCATATGCCATAACACGGTGCCAAGTTCTTGTGTCGTTTTATCAAATTGTAACTGAGGCTGTGCCTGTGCTGCAAAAACACTTGCCAAAACAAAGGTCAACAGCGCGATTATATGTTTCATGTGGTGTTCTTTATAAAAATAATGGTGCAAAGGTAAGAAAAAAATGCGATATGACGTTCTGTATCAAGATAAGTTGCTATCTTCGCATATCATAGTTCATAATTTTTTAGATTAAATGAAATTTATCTCTTGGAATGTTAACGGACTGCGTGCATGCGATGGAAAAGGATTCAGAGAAGCTTTTGCCCAATTGAATGCTGATTTCTTTTGTTTGCAAGAAACCAAAATGCAGCCTCATCAATTAGATATTGAATTCGACGGTTATAAATCGTATTGGAATTCGGCAGAAAAAAAAGGATATTCGGGCACTGCTATTTTTAGCAAGCACGAACCTCTAGCCGTTACATACGGTTTAGGCATTGACGAACACGACCACGAAGGACGTGTCATTACACTCGAAATGCCTAATTTTTATTTGGTAACCGTATATACGCCCAATTCACAAGATGGTTTGCGTAGACTTGACTATCGCATGACATGGGACGATGCCTTCCGCAACTACCTTAAACAATTGGATGAGAAAAAGCCTGTGGTGGTTTGTGGAGACTTAAATGTGGCACATCAAGAAATAGACTTGAAGAATCCCAAAACCAATCGCAAGAATGCTGGATTTACAGACGAAGAGCGAAACAAGTTCAGCGAATTACTTGCAGAGGGATTTACTGATACCTTCCGCTTTTTCAATCCCACACTCGAGGGCATCTATTCATGGTGGTCATACCGTTTCCGTGCTCGCGAGAAAAATGCAGGTTGGCGCATTGACTATTTCTTAACATCGAATCGTTTACAAAATAATTTAACCGACGCCAGAATTCATACCGAAATCTTTGGTTCGGACCATTGTCCTGTGGAGGTTGACATCGATTTTGAAAAATAAAAATGTAGCATTTAGAGTCGTTTCTACGTCAAACATAAAACTTCTTTATTTGCAACAACATTTAAACACATAAACAGATGAAACAGTTCTTTAAGTACGTATTGGCCACCATTGTGGGCATACTTTGTGTCGGTGCCGTAATCAGCTTTTTCGGCATCATCATGATGGGCGTTATGATAGCCGCCGATAGCGCTAAACCCTCATTAAAAGAAGGTACCGTATTGCGCATCTCGCTCAATGGAAGCATCAATGAACGCGCGGTGGACAATCCTTTTGCCGATCTTCTTAATAGTAATGTGGCAAAAACACAAGGTCTCGACGACATTCTTAAAGCCATCAAAGTGGCAAAGACCAATAAAGACATCAGCGGCATCTATCTTGAAGGTGGCGCCATGTCTGCCGACTATGCCACTGCACAAGAACTGCGCCGTGCATTGCTCGACTTTAAACAAAGCAAAAAGTTCATTCTTGCTTATGGCGATAACTACGAGCAAGGTGCCTATTACGTAGCTTCTGTAGCCGACAAACTGCTCATTAACCCAAGCGGCATGATAGCTTGGCACGGCATTGCCTCACAACCCATTTTCTTCACGGACTTGCTCAAAAAAGTTGGTGTTAAAATGCAGGTATTCAAGGTGGGTACCTACAAAAGTGCAGTTGAACCCTTTATTCTCACGGGTATGAGTGATGCCAACCGCGAACAAGTAAGCGCCTTCGTGGGCGATATTTGGAAAAACGTGTGCAACGATGTTGCCGCCTCACGCAAAATCAGCATCGATAGCCTCAATGCCTATGCCGACAACTATACCACTTTTGCTGAGCCTCAACAATACGTAACGAATCATTTAGCAGACTCTTTGGCTTACGCTGACGGGGTTCGTGCCAAATTGCGCACGCTCAGCAAACAGGATAAGGTAAACTTTATTTCGCCCGCTGAACTCGCCAAACTCGATGAAAGCAAGCGTGCGGATGGCACTATTGCCGTATATTATGCACAAGGCGACATTGTGGACCAAGTGGCATCGAACAGTATAACCGATAATGCACAATATATTGTAGGTTCTAAGGTGGTGCAAGACCTTGACCAACTTGCAAACGACGACGATGTAAAGGCTGTGGTTCTACGCATCAACTCGGGTGGTGGTAGTGCCTATGCCTCTGAACAAATGTGGCGTGCAGTGCAACTGCTTAAACAAAAAAAGCCCGTAGTGGTTTCTATGAGTGGCATGGCTGCATCGGGTGGTTATTATATGTCGTGCGGTGCCGACTACATTGTGGCTGAACCCACGACTCTTACAGGTAGTATTGGCATCTTTGGCATGATTCCCGACATGAGCGGTTTGATGACTGAAAAACTCGGTCTACATTTCGATGTAGTTAAAACCAACAAGTCGTCTGATTTTGGTGCTATGGGTCGTCCCTTCAATGCCGATGAAGCCAATGCCATGCAACAATACGTGAACCGTGGTTACAAACAATTTATTGGTCGCGTAGCAGCAGGTCGTCACATGACTCCCGAACAAGTAGACCGCATTGGTCAAGGTCGTGTGTGGACAGGTAATCAAGCACTTGCTATCAAGTTGGTCGACAAACTCGGCACACTCGATGATGCAATAGCAATTGCCTCACAACGTGCCAAACTGCAGTCATACAATGTGATGCCCTACCCTGCTAAGGTTTCATGGATTGACCAATTTATGCAAGCTACCATCAAACGCGATTACATGGAAGAGAAAATGCAAGCAGCCCTTGGCGAATACTATGCACCTCTCCGTTTTGTTAGCTCGCTCAATGGTGCAAACGCTCAAAGCTGGATGCAGGCTCGCGTTTTCTACGTGCCCAATCTAAAATAAGTTTCAGAACCCTCTGACCAAGGTCAGACACGATTCTGATGGTAAAAAAAGGAAGCTAAATTTCAATCTGTGAAATTCCCTATAGCCCTCATAAAACACATATCCGTTCTCATCACCATGCCCCTTTCACTATTATGGGGGCTGGTGGTGAGCATACGGTCTATGCTCTTTGCTTGTGGCATATATAAGCAAACTTCGTTCAATATACCCGTGATTTGCGTAGGCAATTTAGCCGTAGGCGGAACAGGCAAGACTCCCCACGTAGAGTATTTGCTTAAAATGCTTCATGCCCAAGGCTACAGAGTCGCCATGTTGTCGCGTGGTTATGGACGTAAAACAAAGGGCTATCTATTGGCAAATGCACAAACCACGGCACGCGAGATGGGCGATGAACCCCATCAAGTGCTTCATAACTGTCCATTTGCCACTGTTGCAGTAGCAGAAAAACGCGTCATTGGCATACAATGTCTTTTAAGAGATTGCCCCGAAATAGACGTTATCGTGCTCGATGATGCCTATCAACATCGCTACGTAAAGGCAGGGTTCAACCTCTTACTCACTGACTCTCATTGCCTCTACACGCACGACCACTTGTTGCCATGGGGACGACTACGCGAACCCGCAAAGGCTGCTCAAAGGGCACAAGCAGTGATTGTTACTAAATGTGATGGCGACAACCGCCCTACCCTAAAAGTTGCCCCACACCAACAACTCTTTTACAGCGAAATAGCCTATGCTCCCTTGCAGCCTTTAATCACGGCAACATCCCCTCAAACAAAAACCACCACGACGTACTTTAACTTATTAGAAAATCGCCCTAAGGTTTTGCTTATAGCAGCTATTGCCAATCCACAACCTTTAGTGGCACATTTGCGTACTCAAGGAGCCGAAGTTGTGTTGGCTGAGTTCCGTGATCATCACGACTTTAATGCAGCCGATGCCCAACGTATCAGTCTGTTGTGGGAAACACATGCTTGCACCATGGCTATAACCACCCAAAAAGATCAGGAGCGACTCATTGCCATTCAACAATTATTGCCTCCTTCACTCAACGAAAACATTTATGTGCAGCCCATAACCGTAAACATATCGGCTGCAAACAACAACGATAAAAATACGTTCAACCAAACCATCTTACATTATGTTAGAACAAATCAAAGAAACCGCAGCGTGGATTAAAGAACACACGCAAATGCGCCCCCACACGGCCATCGTATTGGGCACAGGTCTCGGACACTTGGCAGAAGAGATAGACATCATAGACGAATTTCCCTATCAAGACATTCCCAATTTCCCCATAAGTACCGTTGAAGGTCATAGCGGTAAACTTATTTTTGGACGTTTAGGTGGAAAAGATGTCATGGCACTTCAAGGCCGTTTCCACTTTTACGAAGGCTACAGCATGAAGCAAGTAACCTTTCCCGTACGCGTAATGTACGAAATGGGCATCAAGAATCTCTTTGTGAGCAATGCTGCAGGCGGTATGAATCCCAATTTCAAAATTGGTGACCTTATGCTCATCACCGACCACATCAACTTCATGCCCGAACACCCTCTGCATGGTCCTAATTTCCCCACAGGTCCGCGTTTCCCTGATATGCACGAAGCCTATAGCCATGAATATCTTGACATGGCACGCGCCATAGCCAAAGAAAAAGGCATACGCACTGTCGAAGGTGTATATCTTGCCACACAAGGCCCCACCTTCGAAACTCCCGCAGAATACAAGATGTACCACATCTTAGGAGCCGATGCGGTGGGCATGTCTACTGTGCCTGAAGTGATTGTTGCACGTCATTGTGGCATACGCTGCTTTGGCATCAGCATCATCACCGACTTAGGTGTTGAAGGACAGGTTGTAGAAGTTAGCCACGAAGAAGTGCAGAAGGCTGCCAATGCCGTTCAACCCTTAATGGCTGAAATCTTCCGCGAAATGGTACGAAGAATTGACTAATTTTCATGCTATAAAATTACAAAAAATAGTAACAAGTAATAGCCACGCATATTTTTGTACGAGTCTATTATCTGTTACTATTTTTTGTACATTTATGTCATCTAAAATTTACAAGAATTTTTCCTAAAAAGCATCACAAAATCTGAATATAAATAGTCCGAAGAAATTCCGATACCATTCCGATATCATACCGAAGCCACAAAAAACTTATATTGTCAAAATTTAGTCTACATAAAAAAGTTATACCCATCACGCTATTCTTACCCTGTATAAAGTGTCCCCAAAACAAAAAATATTTGGCGCAAGCCTTCTAATGAAAACGTGCGCCAAATATTATTTGAAAAGTCCCAATTAGGAACTTTAGCAAAGGAGTTTACTTCATCTCCTTCACCAAGTAAATTTGTGTAGGAAGGTGATCGGAATATCCATTAAGCCATACGCCACCCGCATGTGTACGAAGGGGACTTCCCTTATACTTACCATCTTGCTGGAAGAGGTAGTCGCGCATAAAGATAGCGTGCTGATAATACTTAAGGGTTGAACGGTCTTTGCCCACAAGGTTACCACTCATCACAATTTGGTCGAAGAGGTTCCACTTGCCATTGTAGAGCAAAGTACCCTGTCCTACCTTATAAAGGGTATTGTACCAAGGGTTGTACATGTCCTCGGCACCCTTCACATCCTTAATCTCGCTCTTGCAACCAAGCTGCACGGTCATGCTCTTATTTCCGGGATCGTCGTTCATATCACCCATAATGATTACCTTTGCACCTGGTTCGCTCTTCATGAGAGCATCTTTTAATTGACGCACTTGCCAACCTGCACGCTGACGTACTTCGTCGCCTGCTGCACGCGAGGGCCAGTGATTCACAATGAAGAACATCTTTTCGCCTGCCAATTTTCCTTCCATTACAAGGAAGCCACGAGTGATGTGGGTGGTGTCGCCTTGCAAACCTTCAATGGCTTGCACCTTACCATTATTGTCTACCTTAAAACCAACCATAGGGTCGTCAATATTACCTGATGGACCGTAGTTATATTCTACGCAGAAATAACGTTCCATGTTGAAGAAACGAGGATTATAGAAAAATCCACACTCTACACCACGACGATCGTAACTGGGCACATTCACATATTTGTAGCCACGCTTGGCAAGACTAGGTTGTTTAAGCAAATCGACGAGCACATTGCTGTTTTCAATTTCTGAAACACCAATCACGGCTGCACCCATCGGCAACTTGTCAGTACAAAGTTCGCTCAACACACGACTCATGTTGTGCAATTTGGCTTCATACTTCATTTTGCCCCACTTCATGGTACCATTGGGCAAGAACTCATAATCATTTTTACCTACGTCATGCAAGGTGTCGAAAAGGTTTTCGAGATTGTAAAAAGCTACACCATACAAAGCATAGCGTTTTTGCTGCGCTGCCTCGTTGCGAGTAGTGAACGAGGTGAGCGTAGTAAGCGCCAAAATAAACAGCGCAAACGATAGAATTGATTTTCGCATAATGTGTTTGGATTGATTTGCGTGCAAATTTCAAAAAAAAAAACGACATTACCCAATAAAAACACAGTCGAGTATGCAAAATTCATAGTTTTGTAAAACAAACCTTTATTTTTTTATATACCTTTGCAGCGAAATAATAAGAAAACACAAGAGTTTTGAACCTTTGCACCTTTTATGACTATAAATCGGCAAAGGATAAAACTCGTTTCAAACCAATTAACTACATGACAAAAGGTGTAAAACTTACAGCAGCTGCCTTGCTCATGGCTACGGGTGCTTGGGCACAAGCTCCTGCCGACAGCTTGAGCCTTGACAACTCGGACTTCACTTTTACCGAGTCGCAGCTCGATGACGATAATGATGCCTCGCAAGCGGTTTCTACTATCGTTGGTGCCAAAAGTGACCCTTATAACTCGGAAGTTGGCTATTTGTTTAGCCCCATGCGCTTCCGTGTACGCGGTTACGACAACATGTATAACAACTATTACATCAATGGGTTGCAGCTCAACGACCTTGAACTTGGTCGTTTTGGCTACAGCATGATTGGTGGTATGAACGATGCTACACGTAACCAAGAAGGCGTAAATGCATATGACTTCAACCGCTTTGGTGTAGCTGGCATCGGTGGTGCCACAAGTGTAAACGCACGTGCTAGTCAGTTTGCTGCAGGCAACAAACTTACCCTTTCTGGTTGTAACCGCAACTATGTGGCTCGCGGTATGTTTACACATGCTACTGGCTTGTTGCCCTCTGGATGGGCTTTTGCTGGTTTAGTGGGCTATCGTTGGGCAAACGAGGGTGTAATTGAAGGTACATTCTATAACTCACTCTCTTACTTCCTTTCGGCTGAAAAGCGTTTTGGTAGCAACCATGCACTTTCACTCGTAACCTTTGGTTCACCCACTGAACGTGGACAACAGGGTGCTTCGACCGAAGAGGCATATTGGCTTGCCAACTCGCACTATTACAACCCAAACTGGGGTTACCAAAATGGCGAAAAACGTAACTCTCGCGTAGTTAATGACTTTGAACCTACTGCCATCCTTACTTGGGATTGGAAGGTGAACGATAAGAAGAAATTGACTACTGCTGCAGGCTTTAAGTATTCTATGTATAGCTCAACCGCATTGGGTTGGAATGGCAATGCCTACGACCCACGCCCTGACTATTACAAGAACTTGCCTAGTTCTATCTTCAACGTGTATGACAGCGACATGAACAATCCTACCTTCTTGAATAGCCCCGAAGGTGCTTGGGCTCTCGAAGGTTGGAATAAGCTTTATGACCATTGGACATCAAGCAAAGCCAACCGTCAGGTAGATTGGGATCGCATGTATGCCGTTAACCGCTCGGCTGCTGCACAAGGCGATGAAACGCTTTACTACCAAGAACGTCGACACAACGACCAAATGGTTGCAACGTTTAACACCATCTTCAACCACGAGGTGAACAAGCATAACAAGTATGCACTCGGTTTGCAATACAACTACACCAAGGGTATGCACTACAAAACACTTGCCGATATGCTTGGTGGTACATCATTCACCGACTACGACAAGTTTGCTGCCAACGAGTATGGTCGTAACAGCCAGGAGGCACAAAATGACTTGAACAATCCTAACCGCAAGATAAATGTAGACGACAAGTTTGGCTACAACTATAACATCTTGGTAAACAAGGCACGTGCATACGCCCTTTATCAGTATAATGGTGGTCATTGGCAATATAATGCCCAGGGCTTTGCTGAGGGTACGACTATGCAACGCGAAGGTTTGATGAAGAATGGTCGTGCTGCCAATAACTCATTTGGCAAGAGCGGCACGGCTAAGTTCCTTGGCGGTGGTGGACGTATGGGCTTGAGCTATCGTCCTAATGGTGCACACACGTTGGCACTTAACATTGGTGCTGAAAGCAATGCGCCCTTGGCTCGTAACTCATTCGTTGCTCCGCGTATGCAGAACGACTTTGTAAACAATTTGACCAACGAGGATATCTACCACGCAGACCTCTCTTATACTTTCCGTTTTGGCAACTTCTCGGGTAAGGTGAGCGGTTACTATGCACGCTTTAACAACGGTGTAGAGCAAACTGCTTTCTATAACGACGATGAGTCACGCTTTACTTACCTCACCATGACCAATGTGGAACGTGAGCACTATGGCGTGGAAGCTGCCTTCAACTACCAAATCACTTCGAACTTCTCAGTGAAGTTGATTGGTACTTATGGCGAAGCTAAGTATGTAAACAACCCCGATGCGCAGATAGCTTACGAAGGTTCGAACGCTGCTACACTTCAGCAGCTTAACTCATGGACTAACCCTGTTACAAACAAGGCTGAAGCTACACCGCTCTTTGTGCTTGCCAACGGCATGCGCGAAAGTGGTTCGCCCATGGGCGTAGTGAGCCTCGGCTTTAACTATAACGTGAAGGGTTGGTTCCTCAGTGCGAACTTGAACTACTACGATCGCGTATACATCGATTTCTCTGAATATCGCCGACTCTCTAAGTCTGAGTCTGTAAAAAGCTGTATTCCTGAAATCGATGTCAATGGTAACTACACTTGGAATGCCACAAAAGAAGAACTCGATGCTAAGGGTGGTATCTTCTACGATGCACAGGGTAACATCATCGACACCTATAGTGCAAAGCAAGAGAAAGCCAAAGGTGGCTTTATGCTCGATGCCTCTATCGGTAAATACATCCGTTTGAAGAAGGGTAAGAGCTTGAGCATTAACCTCTCAGTTCAGAACATCACCAATAACCGCAACCTTAAAACGGGTGGTTATGAACAGAACCGTTCTGACAACTACAATACAGGTAACGCCAAGGCTTATAGCTTCTCTAAGAACTCGAAGTATTATTATGCCAACGCCATTAACGGCTTCTTAAATATTGGCTTTAAGTTCTGATAAAAATTACACTACAATGAAATTTAAATATTTATCAATCATAGCTGTTGCGGCATTCAGTTTGTTCAGCACCACTTCGTGTATGGACGATTTCGATGCACCCAACACCGACAACTACATTGTGACAAGCCCTACCGACATTGGCGAGGTAAACTCTACAATTTATGATGTCAAGCAAAAATATTGTGCCGACAATAGCACTGCCGACTATTCGCGCAACTCGTCGAACTGGTATAGCAAGGTAAACGAGGATGTGATTATTGAAGGCGTGGTTTGTGCCAACGACATCAGTGGTAACCTTTACCAAACATTGCTCATCCGCAATATCGATGACACAAAGGCTGCTACAGACCCTGCACATGACCAGTGCATCATCTTGGCTGTAAAGAGCACTGCGCTCTATCCCTACTTCGCCTTAGGTCAGCGCATCAAAATCAATCTTAAGGGACTTTATGCGGGTGCATATAGCAAGACTCCGCGCATTGGTACGCCTTACAAAACATCGTCGAACAACATCAACTTGGGCCCGATGTTTTTTGAAGACCTTAAGAGCAACGTGCAACTCATAGGCAAACCTGACCTCAACGCCCCTGAGCTTACACCTGTAGACAAGACTGACGAAGAAGGCAAGGCATGGTTACGTGCTTCTGCCAATAAGAACTTCGAGAACTGCCCTATGTTAGCAACTGTGCGTGGCGACATTAAGGAGGCTTCTGAAGAAAACCGTGATAAGTTCGACAAAGGTTCTGATGCTACCTTCAAGGATGTGTATGGCAAAACCGAAACGCTCTCGGCTAACGGCAAGAAGATTTTTGGTCCCTACGAACTTCACGATGCAGGCTATGGTGTAGAACGTAACCTTGCCCTTGGCAATGGTTCTACCGTAGCTATCCGCACCTCAACTAAAAACCGTGTTTCGTTCATCGAACTGCCCGAGAATACCCGTTCATACACCGGTATCTTGAGCTACTACACAAACTGGCAGCTTCAGATGCGCGACACAACCGATATTTCAGCTAACTAATAAAACATTAAGAGATGGTTCTCGCACACAAAATTGCATACAGAACCATCTCCCACAAAAACAATCTTATGAAAAAGTATATTTTATGCCTTGCAGCTGCCACCCTCACATTGGGCTTTACAGCTTGCGACGATGTTCCTGCTCCTTACGAGGTGAACAAGAATCCTGGCACAGGAGGTGACCAAGGTGGTAATGAAAACACAGGTGCTGAAAAGACCATTTTCTCTGCCAACTTTGATACAGACGCCGAAGGCTTTGAATTTAAGAATGTAACACTTTCAGGTAGCCTCACCTACGTTTGGAAGCAAGATTCTTATAATGGTAAAGGTTACCTCAAAGCTTCTGCATTTGCCAGCAGTAAGAGCAATGCCAGCGAGGCTTGGGCTGTATCGCCTGCCATCAATTTGAAAGACAGCAAAAAGGCATCTTTGACTTTCCGTCAAGCAATTAACAAGATAGCTCCGGGCGTACCTTCTGAAATGTGCACCGTATGGGCATCAACCGACTATACAGGTGACGTAAAAACCGCTACATGGACACAAATCAACGTACCTAACTATCCCGAAGGCACTTCATGGACTTTCATCGATGCGGGTACAATGGATATCTCTGCTTTCTGTGGCAAAGAAAAGGTGTACATCGCATTTAAGTATGCAAGCACTGACGAGGCTTCAGGAACTTGGGAAGTTGACGAGTTCTGCGTGAAGGGCGATGGCACTGCTATGGAAAATGGTGGCACTACAACGCCTGATAAACCTGAAACTCCGGGTACTCCTGATAAACCCGACACTCCCGACACACCCGTAACTCCTCCCACTGGTGACAATCTCCTTTTGAATGGTGGTTTCGAAACTTGGGCTGATGGTGTTTGCGAAGGTTGGAAGTCTACAACATCTGCTAGCAGCGCAAAACTTACACAAAGCACTGATGCTCACTCTGGCAGCTACTCAGTTTGCGTAGCATGCGATGAAAAGAGCAACAAGCGCTTGGGTTCTAAGGAGTATACCCTCAAGGCTGGTACCTATACTTTGAGCATGTATGTTAAGGGTGAAGGTCAAGTTAAACTCGGTTACGCTGTTGTAGGAGAAGATGGCAAGATTGCTGGTGGCGACTCATACAACTATAGTGGTTACATCACAACTGATGCCAATTGGAAACTTGTTACTTACGAATTCACACTCGACAAAGAAACCACTGTAAACTTTGTCGTAATGAACCCCAAAACAAGTTCATACGCTAAGGCTTCAGACAAGTTGATTGACGACTTCTCACTCGTTACCTCAAATGGCGGTATTGCTGCTGCCATTCACCGTGTAAAGTAATTGCATAAGTCGACCAACTTTATTATCATACAACAAGTGCTTGGGCGCAACATAGCTTGCACCCAAGCATCTTGTTTTTTTCTTTTTTATCCACACTATGAATATCTATTTTAATCGACTTAAGGCATACATCCAAAAAAGTCTCTTGTTCTTAGCAGTAGTAGCAGCAGCTACCTTCACTTTCACATCTTGTAGCGAAGAAGAACACCCTTGGGACAACCTTAACCCTCCTGGTGGTAATACAGGTGGTAGCACCGGTGGCAGCACAAGCAACTCTGCGAATACGCAAATCACCTCGCGCATGGAAACACCGCGCGTACTCAACGATGGCACGACCCTACTCATTTCGCACGATGTGAGCATCAATGGAAAAAAGGTAAACAACTATATGTTAGAGTATGACATTACCAAATATCACTCACGTTGGGTAGCCTTCCGTTTCGATGGTGATACACGCAAACAATATACAGGTCGTTCAGACGAGCCCTTTACAGACGACCCAAGTCTTAGCAGCACCTACCACATTGGTAGCCGTGGATTTGGAAGCGGTTATGACCGTGGACACCTTTGTGCATCTGCTGACCGTGTATATAACACCACAGCCAACGAACAGACTTTTTACATGACGAATATGTCACCACAAAAGTCTTCGTTCAACCAAGGCTATTGGGTAACACTTGAGGGCTTAGTGCAACAGTGCGGTCGCAATGCCTCATTTGCCGACACTCTATATGTAGTTAAAGGTGGCACCATCAAGAACGACCAAATTATGAACTACATTACACGCAGTAATGGCAAAAAAGTAGCAGTACCTAAATACTACTACATGGCATTGCTCAAAGTAAAGAACAATGCATATAGCTCTATTGGTTTTTGGATGGAGCACAAGGAGTATGGCTACGACTACAAGAATAAAGCACCTTTGAGCGAAATCGCCAAACATGCAGTTACAATCAATAAACTCGAAGAACTTACAGGCATGGACTTCTTCCCCAACTTGCCCGATGCAGCCGAAGAAAAAATCGAGTCACGATGCAATCCTAGTGAATGGGGTGCAAAATAATATAGCTCCTAAAAGCGTATAAAGAAATAAGATTTAAATACTCCTCCGAGTATATTCAAAAAAAGGTTCATTAGTCAAGTCAGACTAATGAACCTTTTTTCATCACATTTATCGCGCTACATTAAGCAGCGTTTTCAACTCGTTGCAATAAATGTTGTTCTTGTTTTTAGAAAACGAAAAACGTTGACGCTCAAAATTTTTGGTATCGTAAAGATAAATGGTATACCCCTCAATACGATAAGCAAAGTTGCCCTCGTGAATAAATGTAGGCTCAAGCGACTTAATGAAATCCGCAGTATCCTCGTCCTTCGCCACCGCCTTACCTTTGTAACTGAGCACACACCGGTTGGCAGTTACAAACGATACTGTGAGCCACAACTGCACCTTCTTAGCGTATGTGGCAGCATCCTCCTCGTCGCTCAGTTTTACCTGTCCACTGAACTTTTTGCCCTTTACAGCCCCCAAAATCACAGGACACTGTGCATTGGCAATAGAGAGACTATCGTCTGAGAATTGCAAGCGACGTGCAGCAAGTTTGGCATCTTCTACCTTCAATTCCTTTTCACGCTTAATAGCTTGTTCTTCTGTCAAGCTGTCTTTCTCAACAGCCAACACCAACTCTTCTCTCATCAACTCTAATAGACGAGCATGACGATGGGTGAACGATTCACCATTTATCCATTTTTCGTCAACACCTTCGCTTGTAAATACACCATTGTTATACTTGAAGTTAGGATGGTCTGTACCTCTTCGAGCTAAGTCTTGCAAGGTATTACGCTTCAGAGTGCCCACATACGAGTCGCCATTCTTAAAGTCAATTTTAAAGAGGTCGGCATTGTCTTTGCTAATGTGCGTGCCGTCGGCATAGGTCATAGCCCCTGTCCAATCGTTATTAGCAAGACGCACAACGTCGCCATCAATAAATTTTATTTCGTCTTTGCAAAATGTAGCCCCATCATAAAACACAAAGCGCCCCTCTTCGGTACAATTCACCAACACCTCGTTCATCGTGAAGTCGGCAAAAAAGCCCTTCATTTTTTCGGGTGAATAGCCCAACAAGTCGAGGTTACGTGGCAAAGGCATATTAGGCACAATCGCTTGAAAGCCTATGCTCTGCGCCGCATTTGGTCCAAAACCAATAGCCCAATCTTCCGACTGTTTAGTAGCCGACACGTTAATAACGAGATCGGAAATAGAGATGTTACGAATTTTACGATATTTATATTCAATATCATCGTGAAAGAGATCACCTTTTCCCAGGTGGAACACAATTTCCATGGCCTTACCTTTCTCACCTCTTGGCTCGAAAGACATATCACCCTCAAACTCCAACGCATTAAAGTCAGTAGCATTGAAATTCGCGTTCTTAATTGTTTTATCGTTGAAGGTGCCCGTAACCGAAATAAAAGCCGTACTCTTGTCCTTTAACCGCGTCACCACCAAGGTTCCTTGTCCATGGGGCACATCGTTCTCTGTTTCACCCTCATAGTAAATGTATTTTCCATACTTCACCTTATCGTTCTTAGCTTCTGCTTGCAAGCTAAAGCCCCATAAGGCGACTGTTAGAAAGAGTAACAAAAATTTCTTCATAGGAAACTCCTTACTTTTTTCTAGAATACAGAGTGAACCACAAATACACCACTTGTGGTTCACTCCTCTTCTATACGTTTTCTTTATAGCTCCCCTCCCCCTAACCTTATCGGGATGGGAAGAAGCGCTATACATAGCAATAGTAATTCTTTGGGTTTAAATATTATTTATGTAGCATTAAAAACCCATAGTGCGCCACGTGTCAGCAATATTCTCAGTAGCGTGCGCACTGGGTGTTTGGGGCTTCTGAAGTTTCAGTGTAACAGCCTTACGGCTCACGTTGCGCTGAATGCTATCAGCCAAGTCGCCAAATGAAACCATACCGCCTGTTTCGCGAATTTCTTTAATCAGATAATAAGTAAACAAGCCGTGACCCTGTTCTTGGAATCCCTGTGCTGTTTCGTTGCCCTGTGCAGCCGAGAATACTACGACATTACCTTCGCCAAGAGTACCCTCTTCGGCAGCAATTTCAGTACCACGCATACCCTCGTTGACACTCTCGTTATCGCGGTTAATACCACTGAAGCAAGCATCGAGGAACACAGAAGTCTGCTCAAAAGCCAAGTCACCAATACGACCATAGAAGTCGTTAAGCGAAATACCATTTTGAGGTTTAGTACCACGCACGTCTGTAGGCAACATGTAAGCCTTATTGCGGTCCTTTGTGTCGGGCACACCATGTCCTGCGTAATACACAATAAGTTTCTTGTTCTCGCGGTTGCTAATATTCTCAAGCCACTGGAACTCCTCTTCGTTAATCATAGCCTTTGTACCATCCTCTACAAGGTGAATGTTCTCAGAGGGGATGCCGAGCGTTTTTTCGCAATACTCCTTAAACACACGAGCATCGTGAATCGCATAAGGAACGCCAGGCACAAAGCGGTAGTTTTGGTTACCAATAACAAGAGCATAAGTGTCGTTGTTAATGGTGTAAGATGTAGGAATAAGCGAGTCGATTTCAGAGGTCATGTAGTCGTAGTCAACAAGCACGTTGGCAGAAGCATTACCACCGATGTATTTGTCGATAGCACTTTTTGCGAAACCATAAGTGTGGCAGTTACCCATGTTGATGTAGGCAGGCAGACGACGAATTTCGCCATCGTAGAGAGTGTGACGAATTTTACCACCAATCTTTATCTCGTTGGCAAAAACATACTGACCGATTGTAGCAGTAGGACTCACCTCGATGGTTTTAATTTCGGGGCAGTTTACATAAGCTTGGTCTTGCACCGTACACTGATCAGGAATCTTCACCGAAGGCAGCGAGATACAGTTGGCAAAAGCCACTGTTTCAATTTTCTTCACTGTGGTGGGCAAAGAGATTGTGCGGAGGCGAGAGCAGTTGAGGAAAGCCCCCCAACCAATTTCTTTAATGCTGGCACCCTCGAAGGTAACTTCTGTAATATCACGGCAGTTTGCAAAAGCGCACGAACCGATGCGATTGATGCCACGACCAACGATTACACTCTTTACAGGATATTTTTTCTTAACCCAAGGAGAAACCTCTTTTAGGTCAAAGTCAGGAATACTTGCATAAAGTCCTGTTTTATCGATTTCGATGTTGGTAAGCGTCAGCGTTTTACCATCGAAAGTCCATTTAATTTTATCGTTCAAAGCACCCTCACGCGTACCCGATGTGTATTGTGCCATCATATTGGCAGCACAAACAAAGGCCATCATGGCCATAAGAATATATTTTTTCATAATCTTATTTTGCTGATTTTTTAGTTTTATACGAAGACGTAGAATCTTACCATTTGCCCTATTTATTAGGTGCGGATTGTAAGATAAATTCTACTATACTCGTTGGTAAACTTAGTCTTTTTCTTACCGAAGTCGTCGGTATTGAAGTTTTTGTACTTAAATGAGCCTGTGCTGTGCTCATAGCCAATACCCACACGTTTCCAAAAGATGTTGAAGCCGAAGGTTGAAGTCATTCCGTGTCCCCACTGCAACTTCAAGTTATTCTTCATCGTATTGTAGTCCTCATATTTTTGAGTACTACTTTGAGGGGGATTTTGGTTCGCATCGAAATCCTTTTTGTTTACAGTATACAAGAACGAGGCACTGTAACCAATATGGTAGTAAGCCTGAATCTTTAAGTAGTCGAGTTGTTTAATACCTAAAGGTACAAAAGGAGCAACAGTTACCGAAGGACCAAGTGTCATTCCGTAGTTAGCTTCGTACTTTTCGAGCTTCCAAGGGAATTTATAGTATTCTTCTTCTGGATTGTTGGGGTCCGTAAATTTATCCGTATTACTGTTATAAAGGTACTTTCCGTTAGCAGGATCTTCTACCTTTGGGTCAGCCGCCTTTATGTGATTCACGTTAAGGTTCAACCACGAATAGTCAAGCGCAATGTTAATCATCTTCGCGATAGGCTTTTTGTGAAGACGATAGTTTGTACCCGACTGGAGTGTAACACCCCAATCGCTCTTGAACTCTCCGATAGTGTTGCTTTCATCCTTACACTTCATTTTAGATTCAGTCCAACTGATGTTAAAGAACGAGCGTCTTTTCCACACATTTTCGTAGTGTCTACCCATCACTTTGTTCGAGAGCACTTCTTGCTGCATTTTTACGATATCGTTGACAGATGCAACTCCCGTAGTGTCCTCCTCTAAGTCGAGGTTAGGAATCGAGTTGATATCCTGCGCTTGCGCATTACATGCAAATGCTAGCGATGCAGCGATAATAAAAGCCTTAAATTTCATATACTATAGGATTTTAGTTATTATTTTTTGCTTTGTCATTGACAATCGTGATCCATTGTGTTTGGTCAACCACCATGTCTTTGTCGTTCTTTCTTGCCTTGCGCAACCATTTTTCAAAGTCAGCAATGCTAAGCGAATTCGCGTGCTTGTAGTCACCCACATTGTCATTGCACTTTGTAAAGGCATTGGGCGAGAAGATGAGCACCACTTTGTCCATTTCAATAGGCTTACTTGTCACCATTCTGTAAGGCGAAGCATAAGGGTCTACCGCTTTGTCAAAAAGCACATATTCCTTACCTGCTGCCACAGGGAAGTAGCCCGAAGTGTTCGACCGATAGGGCAACCAGCAACTCGCCTCTTTGTTCGTAGAGTCGAGCACATAAATAGCCAAGTATCCCGGAATGGGCGACTTAAACTTAATGAAAACACGGTCACGGTTATTAAACTTATTGCTTTGATAGCTATCAGTAGTACCTCCGCAAAGAATTTTCCAATCAAAGTCAACCGCCTGCTGAACGATTTCGCGTGCCTCGCCCCACACCTCTGCGGTAAAGGTAAGCACATTACCCTCATATTTCACTGAGATTTCAGGCGCTTGCGTGTCACCAAGCCATTCGGCAGCAGCGTTCACATCAATTTCCTCCACGAACTGAGAGATTGCCTCGCCATTGATATTGGCATCCACCATATTGGTTCTTGCCGAAATATTCTCGTTGAACTTTTCTTTAATCGCCTCGTTTTGCGCTCTAAGAATACATCTCTGCTTCATTTCAGCAAAGGTGAAAGCCTCATTATCGCCCACCGTATAAGAGTATATGCCATGCACCTTCTCTACACGTTGAGCTGTTGCCGTTAAAGCACAGAGCAAGAGCAAACAAGTTGTTATAATTTTTTGCATAGGTTGTGTCAATTAATTAATAGGAATCAGTTTCACCCCATTATCGCCCAAACCAGGCATTGGCATACCCACAGGCGCATTTATAAAGGTAGGGTCGCACACCGTGTAGTCTTTTCCGTTGAGCGAGTAAAAGACTCCCGATGATTCTTGTGTAAAGTGTACGGCACAAGCCAAATGTCCGGGGTAGTATACCAACACACATTCCAAACCCAGAAGGTCGCGTACGAGTCGTGTGAGCAAAATGGCACGGTCTTCGCAATCGCAGAAGGGATAATAGAGGGTTTCTTCAGCAAAGAATGCACGATCGTAGCCCCAAACATCATCGTCGTAAGCATAGGCAAAGCCCGTCTGCACAAAGTTTAGCAAACGACTAACTGCCTCATACTCAGACAAGCCTTCAATTTTCTGCTTCAGTGTAGGATAAATTTGTTCTTTCACATTCTCGTTCATGGGTGTTTCTGCATACACAACCCAACGGCTGAATTGGTCGGGTTTGAACGAGGTAGGATACACATTGTAGAAGTCGATAAGACTGCGGTTCACAGCCACCTTCACACTCACGTCAGGATACTTCTTCGACGTAACCACACGCTCGTCTTCTTCAACGAGGTCTAAACGCATTGGACTGTTAATGTGTAACGACAGAACCTTTTCGTTCGGGAACTTTGCCGTACAGATAATCAAGTCCTTATTCACCTCTTCTAAGGGATAGAATCTTTCGCCTGCTATGGTGTAAGATGCTTTTCCATAAATCACGTAGTCGCAAGCCACGAGTAGATAAAGCTGCTTATCCTCGTCGTAGGCATAGCGCACTTTATAGCCCGACTGACAGTAGAGATAGCCTAACAGCACGATAGACTCGTTGGTGTCGGCACCACAGAATTGTTCTGCCACCTCCTTCAACATGAGCAAATAAGCCCAATCGCACAAGTTGTGTTGCTTGCGCAATGCCAAACAGTCGTATAGCAAGTTGTCATACTCTTTTCCGCTGAGATGCAACAACACATCAGCAATGCGGTCAGGAGTAATTTCGCCAAGATTCAATCGTTTGGTTTCGTCCAAACGCACTGTATATTCATTGCCGTAGAAGATAAAGGGCATTGAGCAGTATTCTCTATCCTGAATACTCTGTGGCACCTGCTTCACCTCCTCAATGGGCTGCGGTTGCATGGGCTTTGCAGGCAAAGTGTCGCGTTCCACCACATCGGCTTTTTTCTTTTTGCGTCCAAAGAACAAGAATCTCGAAGTCGACACCGTGTCGTCATACACCACAGGTTGCACCTTGGGTTCAACAGGTTTTTCAACAGGAGGTTCCACCCCAATTTTTGCCCAAGCCTTGCGTACAAAGTCCGTATATTTTCGGTTGCACTCTTGTCGATAGCTCAAGAATTTTGCTTGCGTGTTTCTTTTAAATTGGTTGAAACGCGCCGTCATAGGGTCTTCCTTCTTTTTCGGTTCCACCTGTAAAGAGTCCACCTGTCTTGTCACAGTGGCAAAGTCCGAATAGCGTTCTTTCGAAGTCAAGCCCTTATTGGTGAGTTGCTTTTTCACGTAAGCCACATATTTCACTGAGAGTTCACTCACGCTGTTTCCCTCAGAGGCTGACAGTTGTGCAATGCTGCCATGTCCTGGCTTTTTAATAATGATGCGCTTACGACTTTTTTCATCGAGCAATTCCACCTTTCCACCATACGGCACACTGATGCTTGTTTGGGCAGAAACGGGCGTATTCATTACCAAAGGTTTCATAGCCCCTTTGGCATTATACGTTACTTTTCCCACCACATGATATACAAGCAACGATTGTCCTTGCATCTGCACAGAAAGCAAGAACAATAGGGTTAGTATGAAATATTTTGCCCTTGTCATATATTTATTTTTTTTAATACACTATATTTGTCTTTCATCGATTCGGCATAGTCTTTTATCGCAGCATACATACTGCGCGATGTGCCGAGGAAGGCAATCACCGACAAAGCCCAAGCTAAGTTAAAGCTGATGCAGAAGAGTGAGAAGACAAAGAAACTAATGCCTAGGAACACAGATGTAAACAAGAAGGTAAGGATGCTCAGCACATAAGACGAGCCAATCACATACCTCACAAACATGTTCTTAGAGTTACTGGTTCTTTTTAGGTAAGATGCTTGCATCACCTGCACCATGAAAATCAAGAGCAACGAGATGATACAGAACGGAATAATGGGCACATCCTTTATTTCTTTTTGGGTAATCAGCGTTTGTATGCTATAAGCCAAAAGCTCTACGCCTGCAATTTTTCCCACGGGTGACCAGTGCATGTCTGAATCTTCATACATTGCGCCAAACAGCACAATTTGTCCGTTAATAAGTTCGGGATGCGCCTTCACCTCCTCGGGTTGTAGCACATGGAAGGCTGTACGTCTGAAGTTGATGTTAATGTCCTCCGTACGCCCTCTTGTCATATCCTTTCCTGTATATTCATTGGCAATTTGTGCCACGAGCGAGGGATAGCGCTTGCCATTATACTTTTCAGAGAGAGGCAGTTTACGCTTCATGCTGTCATACAAACTGCGTGGCATGTTACTGGTACCTTCTTTGATGTCTACAAATTCTTGAAAGAAAGAATGAATAGCCTTGGTATATCCCACACTGTCGTTTGCCCAATCGAGCATTTTTTCAGAAAAGACTATGTTTTTGTAGGTTTCTGCCACTTTAATAATCGAGTCGTTGCCTTCAAAGTCTTCTCCCTCGTTATCGAACACGCAGTCTAGCCCCACGACTTTGGGATTAGCCTTTTCAATGTCGATAAGCACCTGTGCAATGTCTCCTCTTTTTGTCACCTTCGTCAGGTCTACAATCGTAATAAACCTACAGGTGTCTGCATCGCCCTGAATTTCGTAATATACGTCAGTAAAAGAGAAGTCCGAAATTGCTCTTTTAATAGGGTCGAGTGGCTTTGCCATCACGGTTATAAGAGCAAAGAAGCCCATAATGGCGACAGCGAGTAGTGTCACCATTATGTGCTGTACGAGAGTTGAACTTTTTTTAGTTTTAGGTTCAACTTCTTCTTTCTCTGGTTGGGCGTTTTTTTTATCTCTCATATCTTCAGAAATAGCCCTCTTCACGGGGTCGAGGGGCTTCGCCAACACAGCGACAAAAGCAAAGACAGCCATTAGGATAAGCCCAAAGGTGGTCATCACCACACGCTTTACAATCGACGCTTGTTTTTTTTGAGTATCTTTTGGGATGTTGCCTTCTTCCACGCCTTATTAGTTACCGAGCATTTCCAAAACCTTCTGTTTCATTTCTTCGCTGTCGAAGATATTCAAGAGCAAACTCTTAGCTTGCGCGCCACTATAGCTCACTGCTACGCGCTCTTCTGTTTTACCATTCATCTCGCGAATAATGTCGAATACCACTTCGGTGCGTCCCAAACTCTGTTGCAACATGGTCTGACTTGAGTCAACCATTTTGGCGATTGTTTCAACCTCGCCCGACGACAATTCAATATTGGTGTCAGTTTCTTCGGTAAGCGCAGCCACCTCCAACTTAATTTGGCTTGCCACATCCACACGTGCACGTGTCAAAGCTTGCTTACGTGCCAAAGCCGCACTGCTGCTCGATGCAGAAGAGCGTCCAATGATATACTTAGGAAAGTTTCCATCGTAGGTATGCTCAAGGATGTAGAGTTCAGTAAGTTGTTTCTCGAGCGAGAGTGTGCCCGGTGCTGATTTCCAGCCTTGTTTTTTTAGCAGCTTAGCCTGTTTCTTGGCATCTTTTGTTGCCTTTTGTTCTATGAGCGACTTAGCCAACTTTGCTTCTTGACGACGAGCCTTCACTACTTGTTCGGGTGTAGGAGTAGAAGGATCTACGTCTTTTTTTGACTGTGCAAAAGAGGTAGCACTGCCAAGCAGCGCTATGAGCGTCATAATAACAACTTTTTTCATAGGTCGGATGTTTAAAAGTGTTGAGTATAATTTTTTCTTGGATTTCAGTTTTCTTAATTCTCTAATTTTTTTGTACAAAAATGGACTTTGTTTGTCACGCAGATACCATTGTTTAAATGGCATCTCGTCATTTTTTCTCATCTTGCAAATCCATTATTTTATACATTATGTGGCAAAGTTAGTAATAAATTTAACAAATTAAAAAGAAATATATGACAAAAACGAAAAAATACCCCAGAAACGTGTAATATTCATTTTTATTTAGCAAAGAATCATTATTATTGATGAAATGTACGCTTTTTAACGTAAACTAATAGCTTACTTTCATTTCCTCAAAAGAAGAATTTTTGAATCATCCTCCCCAAAATCGACATTTGTGTTTTCAGCGAAATAAGTTTTAATTATTTTAACTTTTGCCATCTTCCTCTCTGCCTTCGGTATGATATCGGAATGCCTTCGGAATTTCATCGGGATGATATTGGGTTTCGCTGTTCACTTTTTTTTTCAAAACCATTGTTTCAGTTAGCGCGTTTCAGTTTTCTTAGTTGGTCTTCTCCCCCTCTCTCGAAAAATTGTGTAGGCACACCATGCTATTACTTTTGTGGGTAAATGGGGAAGGTTGAAAAAAATAGGTGGGTTTGCTTTGCATAGTTAGCAGAAAAGACTAAATTTGCCGTGCCACAGTTGTTAACTCACTCGGACGGGTGTGGCAAAATCTCTATTGAACACATAATATTAATATCAACTATAAAGAAAAAATATGAGTCTGAAAATTGTTGTGCTTGCAAAGCAAGTACCCGATACCCGCAATGTGGGTAAAGACGCGATGACTCCTGAGGGCACTGTAAATCGTGCCGCTCTGCCAGCCATATTCAATCCTGAAGACTTGAACGCTCTTGAACAGGCATTGCGCCTTAAAGAGCAGCACCCAGGATCTTCGGTACACATTTTAACAATGGGACCTCCGCGTGCTACAGAGGTAATTCGTGAGGGCCTTTATCGTGGCGCCGATGGTGGTTACTTGCT
Organism: uncultured Prevotella sp.; assembly: GCA_900543155.1. Classification (GTDB taxonomy): domain Bacteria; phylum Bacteroidota; class Bacteroidia; order Bacteroidales; family Bacteroidaceae; genus Alloprevotella. The sequence continues at coordinate 17,876 of UQQN01000005.1, read as the reverse complement.
AACAGACCGTGCCTTTGCAGGTGCCGACACGTTGGCTACAAGCTATGCTTTGGCTCAGGCTATTAAGAAAATTGGCATTCCCGACATTGTGATAGGTGGTCGTCAGGCGATTGACGGTGACACGGCACAGGTGGGTCCGCAGGTGGCTCAGAAGTTGGACTTGAACCAGGTGACTTATGTGACGCATGTAGACGAGGTGAAGGATGGCAAAGTGGTGGTGACTCGCCACATTGATGGAGGCACCGAACGTGTTGTAGCTCCAATGCCTATTTTGCTAACAGTGAATGGTGATGCAGCTCCATGCCGTCCGCGCAATGCGAAGTTGGTGATGAAATACAAGCGTGCTTCGGCTCCGATGGAGCGCCCTGCTGAGGGATTGGCTTATGCTGAGGAGTATGAAAAGAAGCCTTATTTGACTATTGCACAGTGGAGCGTGGCAGACGTGGATGGCGACTTAACCCAATGTGGTTTGGCTGGCTCACCCACAAAGGTGAAGGCGGTGCAAAACATTGTGTTTAAAGCCAAGGAGAGTAAACGCCTCACAGGCGGAGACACTGATGTGGAGAACTTGATTAAAGAATTGTTAGACAGCCACACGATTGGGTAATAGGACGGGTGTGCTTAGGGGGCTTTTCGCTCTGATGGAGTACATTCACTCTTTAAATATTAGAAAAATATCGCTATGAACAACGTATTTGTATATTGCGAATTAGATAAGACTCAGGTTGAAGAGGTTTCGTATGAGCTGCTTACAAAGGGTCGTAAACTCGCCAACCAACTTGGCGTGCAGCTCGAGGCTATTGTGGCTGGATCGGGCATTAAAGGCTTGGTAGAAAAGGAGATTCTCTCTTATGGTGTAGATAAACTCCATGTGTTTGATGCTGAGGGACTTTTCCCTTACACTTCGAAGCCTCACACGAGTATTCTTGTGAATTTGTTTAAACAGGAGCATCCACAAATTTGCTTGATGGGTGCTACGGTGATTGGTCGCGACTTAGGTCCGCGTGTGTCGTCATCGCTTACAAGCGGTTTGACGGCAGACTGCACAGCGCTTGAGATTGGTGACTTTGACGATAAAAAGAATAAGAAGCACTACGACAACTTGCTCTATCAAATTCGTCCTGCCTTTGGCGGTAACATAGTTGCCACGATTGTAAACCCTGACCACCGTCCACAAATGGCTACGGTGCGTTCGGGCGTAATGAAGGCTGAAAAGGTAGACGATAACTACCAAGGCGAAGTTGTGTATGAGGATGTGGCTAAGTTTGTGCCCGAAACAGACTATGTGGTGAAGGTGCTTGAACGCCATGTAGAGAAAGCCAAGAATAACCTGAAGGGTGCCCCCATTGTAGTGGCTGGTGGCTACGGCGTAGGTAGCAAGGAGGGTTTTGACTTGCTTCGTAAGTTGGCTGAGGAACTTCATGGTGAAGTGGGCGCGAGCCGTGCTGCCGTGGATGCAGGTTTTTGTGAGCACGATTTGCAGATTGGACAAACAGGGGTTACGGTGCGTCCCAAGGTATATATTGCCTGTGGCATTAGTGGTGCCATTCAGCACGTGGCTGGTATGAAAGAGAGTGGTATTATTATCTCTATCAATACTGACCCCGAAGCTCCCATCAACCAAATTGCTGACTACATTATCACTGGCTCTGTAGAAGAGGTAGTTCCGAAAATGATTAAGTATTACAAAGCAAATAGCAAGTAGAGACAATGGCAAACAATTATACTGACCACGCAGAATTGCGCTTCGAGCTGAACCATCCGCTTATGAAGCACATCGTGGAACTGAAAGAACGCAATTTCCGCGATAAAGACGAATTTGACTATGCGCCACTCGACTTTGAGGACGCTATGGACAACTATGACCGTGTGTTAGACATTACGGGCGAGTTGGCTGGTACGACTATTGCTGATAATGCCGAAGGAGTGGACATTGAGGGTCCGCACCATGAAGGCGACCGCGTATATTATGCCAGTGGTACTGCCGAAAACCTTGACGCTATGGTGAAGGCGGGACTGAATGGCATGACGATGCCCCGTAAGTATGGCGGTCTAAACTTCCCCATCACTCCCTACACCATGTGTGCCGAGTTAGTGGCTGCAAGCGATGCTGGTTTTGGCAATATTTGGAGTTTGCAAGACTGCATTGAAACGCTCTATGAATTTGGCAACGAAGACCAACACAACCGTTTTATTCCACGCATTTGTGCGGGCGAAACGATGTCGATGGACTTGACCGAACCTGATGCAGGTTCTGACTTGCAGCGCGTGATGCTTAAGGCGACTTATAGCGAAGAAGAGGGATGCTGGTTACTGAATGGTGTGAAGCGCTTTATCACCAATGGCGATGCGAACCTTCACTTGGTATTGGCTCGCTCTGAAGAGGGTACTACTGACGGTCGTGGCTTGTCGATGTTTATTTATGACAAGAACCAAGGTGGTGTAAATGTGCGCCGCATTGAAAACAAATTAGGTATTCATGGTAGTCCTACTTGCGAACTTGTTTACAAAAACGCTCATGCCGAACTTTGTGGCGACCGCAAATTAGGTCTTATTAAATATGTAATGGCATTGATGAATGGTGCCCGTTTAGGCATTGCCGCACAGAGTGTAGGTATTTCACAAGCTGCTTACAACGAAGCATTGGCTTATGCACGCGACCGTGAGCAGTTTGGCAAAGCCATCATCAATTTCCCCGCTGTCTACGATATGCTTTCATTGATGAAAGCAAAACTCGACGCAGGACGTGCCCTACTCTACCAGTGCTCACGCTACGTAGACATTTATAAAGCACTCGACGACATTGCTCGCGAACGCAAATTGGAACCCGAAGAACGCAAAGAGCAGAAGAAGTATGCTAAATTGGCAGACTCACTCACACCGCTTGCTAAGGGTATGAACTCTGAATATTGCAACCAAAACACATACGATGGTTTGCAAATTCATGGTGGTTCGGGCTTCATGATGGAATATCCCATTCAGCGCTATTATCGCGATGCACGCATTACATCGATTTATGAAGGTACAACACAGTTGCAAGTAGTTGCTGCGATTCGCTATGTAACAAACGGCTCTTACTTGGCTCAGATGCGCGAGTTTGAAGAAGCTGTGGTTAGCGATGAGTTTAAGGCTATTCAAGCTCGTGCCAAGGCTATGGCTGACAAGTTTGAAGAGGCTACAAACCGCGTAAAGGAAGCTGCCGATCCTGCTTTCCACGATCTTTGCGCACGCCACCTCATGGAAATGGCTGCCAGCGTAATCATGTTGCATTTGCTGTTGCACAACGCAAACGAGAACGCAGAACTCTTTGGTAAGAGTGTTCGCGTATATGCAAATTTTGTTGAAGCAGAAATTGCTAAACATCATACTTTCGTGATGAATCTCTCGCCCGAGGATGTAGCAACTTATGCACAAGCTTAAATTAAAAAATCCCTTGCACGGCATGCTGTGCAAGGGATTTTTTAGTATTAAGTGAAGTCAAAGGTGTGTGTGTTAGTCACAATAGGGCTGCACAATAAAACGATGTGCCGGGGCTTGGGCATCTTGTGGCACGCTTTGCGTATTGTAGGAGGTGCCTTGAAGAACTGGATAGCCCGAACGACTAAGGGCATCGGTGGGATTAACAGGTTGCGTAGGCACAAAATATTGTGGCACATTGGCACTACCGGCTAAATAAACCAATGGTCCCCATTGCAACGCAGCACGTCCGTGAATGGGTGCGTGCAAATGGTCGGTGGGAGTTGATGCAGGCAACACGTATTGCGCATGCAAAGGAAAATCTATATAAATTTCTTCGAGCGAACGCCAAACACGGTCTATCACTACGTAACCTTTTTCGTCGACTTGCAGGGGATCTACCTCATGTCCGTTTACATATACTGTGGGATGTTGTGGTTCGCCTCCTACATAGACATAGGGAGTATTTTTACGCATCCCCGTCCACTCGGGCATACGCAAATGCACTTTGAAGCGCAAGCCCTTTCCCATGCCATTGAAACGAAATTTTACCGAACCCGACACAGGCATATCGGTGATTTGGTCGAGCGAAAAGGTAGCATCGCCCCAACGAATGTTTGACGTGGCATTGGCATAAAGGTTGATATACAAATCGGTGGTTCCCTTTGTGGCATACATCCAAGCTGGAAAGGCAAGGAGTTGGGCCGCGGCTATTTTGCGGTCGATGCTTCCTGCCATGTCGGTAGTATCTTGTGCGGTGTGCATCACTGCATTAAACAATGCTCGTTCTATGCAGTCAATATATGCAGCATCGCCTTGCATCAAAAAAAGGATTTGTGCCTGTTCCACCCAACGTGCTGCAGCTATACCTTGACTTTCGGTTTGAGCATCGCCTACCCCACCTACGAGGTTACGCTGAGAGGAGGTTTCTTGCCAACGTTGATAGGCAATTTTACGATTATTCCAAGCACTACGTGTGAGACGCGTTGGAAGAGGTTGGGCAGTGGAATCGGTCGTGAATGCAGTACGTCTGAAGTCACGTCCGTCATATCCCCAAGTAATTACACTGTCTGCCTCAACAAAACGTAAGGGCTTTTTTAGCCAAGGGGTGCCAGCATACATTATGGCAGAAGCTATCCACAGAATAGTGGTTATTAAAAGTGTTTTATTGTTCATATTATCGGGTCTTACTGAAGTAGTCTAAGATTCGTCAAAAAAGTATAGACGACTTAATATGCTAAAGTCTATTTTCTTGGGCGCAAAAATATAAAATTAAAATCTACTTTGGGTTATTTAATAGCTTTTTTGTGTAGTCATTCGTATTTTCTACCTACATTTGCATCATAATCTAAGATTTACGACAATGACAAAATTTGTGCAATATATCATATTGAGTTTGTTTGCCCTAACAGCACCGATATGTGCTGAAGCTCAAACCGACAATCAGGTGCAACACCGCGAATGGGACGATGCTTTTATGAAAATGCACCGCGACTCGTTAGCAGCTGATGCGGACAGTCTTTCGCTTGCTGGTGAAAAGGCAAACGAGCTTTCATTGCCTTGGAACACCCCTATGGTGAACATGGGTGGCTATGGTTTGGGTGGTTATGCACCTTATGTAGGAAGCGACTTGGGTTGGCGACTGCATGAGGGATTTAATGCACAATTTGGCATGAGCCTTACGGCTGGATTGGGTAAACATTCACCCCGCGGTGTGGGCTTTGGTCAGTCGGCTGCCTTTGCTTATGTGATGCCTCTAACCAAAAAGCTCTCGTTTGCTGCAGGCATTACTGCCACAAACTTTGACTGGGGAAGTTGGCGACGCACAGATGTAGGTGTGGGGGGCGTATTAGCTTATAAGGTTAACGAGAATATAAACGTGTATGCTTATGGTCAAAAATCTTTTCTACCGAAACAGACATCTCTTTATCCTTGGCGACGCGAACCCTTCCCCGTATTCTTCGATATTCCTCGCGACCGCATAGGTGCTGCTGCCGAATTTAAAATTGGCGAGAAGGCTATGATTGGGGTGAGTGTTGAACATGTGAGCTATTAAGTAGATGTTCAATAAGTAAATGAATAAATCTTCCCCCAAGAAACAAGAAACATAGAAAGCATGAAACAGAACCTCTCTATTGCGCGACAAATAGAGTTGCTCAAAATGGAATATGAATGCGAGAAGAAAACCTTTCAGCGCGACACCGAGCTTATGGGCGTTGACCGCAAAGTGAAACGTGGTGATTGCTGGTTTCCTGTCAGTACAGGACGAGGCTATTACAACTCGCTCGATCGCTTTGTGGTAGAAATAATGCGCACTCCCGACTCCGACATTGATCATAACTTTGAATACGGACGGCCAGTGTGCTTTTTTTCGCAAGATGGGGCAGGACTTTTGCACTACCTTCCATTTCAAGGCACAGTGAGTTTTTCAGAGACTGACCGAATGGTGGTAGAGTTGCCTGGCGAGGGTGCTTTGGCACAATTACAATCCGTAGAAAAACTCGGCGTACAACTACATTTTGACGACTATTCTTATCGTGTGATGCTTGATGCACTACATCATGTGGGCGAAGCAAAAGGCAATAGGTTGGCTGCATTGCGCGATATATTCCATACAGCAGCGCCCGCAAGTTGGTCAGCAGAGCCAGCCATACCCTTGCGTCTGCCTTGGCTCAACGCCTCGCAAGAGCAGGCTGTGCGCGATGTGCTAAGAGCTAAAGATGTACTGATTGTGCATGGCCCACCGGGAACAGGCAAAACCACCACTATGGTTGAAGCCGTGAGCGAGGTGTTGCGACGCGAACCACAGGTATTAGTTTGTGCACAAAGCAACACTGCAGTAGATTGGATGTGCGCACAACTCAGTCAACGTGGCATTTCGGTATTGCGCATAGGCAACCCCAGCCGTGTGACACAAGAGATGCTTGCCCACACTTATGAGCATCGCTTTGAGTCGCATCCCGACTATCCCGACCTTTGGCAAATACGACGCAACATACGTCAACTTTATAGTCAACCACGTAAATCGCGCAGCGAAAATTTCCATCAAAAAATAAGTCGTTTACGCGAACGGGCTGATGAACTTGAGATGCGCATTCGTCATCATCTTTTCGACCAAAGTCGCGTAATAGCTTGCACGCTTACAGGGGCTGCCCATCAATTACTCACAGGGCAACACTTTCACACGCTCTTCATAGACGAAGCCGCCCAAGCCCTTGAAGCCGCTTGCTGGATTCCACTGCAAAAGGCGGATCGTGTGATTTTTGCTGGTGACCACCAACAACTGCCACCCACCATTAAATGTGTGGAGGCTGCTCGTAGCGGATTAGCCGTTACGCTGATGGAACAAATTGCAGCAAACAAACCCGAATGTGTACGTTTGCTACAAGTGCAATATCGCATGAACGAAGCATTAATGCGTTTTTCGTCCGATTGGTTTTATCAAGGACAATTACAAGCAGCCCCCGAAGTGAAACATCGCTCATTGCTCGACGATATTGACGATTCGTTGGTGTGGATAGACACAGCCGAATGCGTTGACGATAACCACGAGCAATTTGTAGGCAACTCTTATGGTCGCATCAACAAAGCCGAAGCCCAACTCACGCTACAAGCTTTGCACAATTATGCACAACGATTTGGTAGACACCGACTCATAGAAGAACGCATTGACTTTGGCATTATTTCGCCCTATCGTGCACAGGTGCAATATTTGCGTAGTCTCATCAAGAAAGATGACTACTTACGTCCCTTACGCAAACAAATTACGGTAAACACCGTCGATGCTTTTCAGGGACAAGAACGCGACGTGATACTTGTGAGTTTGGTACGTGCAAACGAAGAAGGACAAATCGGTTTTTTGAACGACTTACGCCGTATGAACGTGGCAATTACGCGTGCTCGCTACAAACTCATCATCCTGGGTTCAGCAGCCACATTGTGTAAACATAAGTTTTATAAAAAACTTTATGACAGTTGCAAGCACACTTCTGAAAACTAAAGGATGTGGGAGAAAGCCACTAAACTACAGAAAATCAATAAGAAAACATAAAATAATAGCGAAAAGATTTGCCATACAAGCAAAAAGTCGTAAATTTGCACCGCTTTTCCACCAAGCCTCTGTCGGGATGCAGAGTTCCCCGTTAAGCTGGGTCGGGACGGACAACAATACATTTAATTACCCATCAACAAAATGGCAGATTTAATTAAAATTGCTGAAGAAGCTTTTGCTACAGGCAAGCAGTTCCCCAAGTTCAAAGCTGGTGACACTATTACCGTAGCATACAAAATCGTCGAAGGTAACAAGGAGCGTATCCAGTTGTATCGCGGCGTTGTTATCAAAATCAATGGTCACCAGGAGAAGAAGCGCTTCACAGTGCGCAAGATGTCTGGTACTATCGGTGTAGAACGTATTTTCCCCATTGAATCACCGAACATCGAAAGCATCGAGGTGAACAAGGTAGGTAAGGTACGTCGCGCTAAGCTCTACTACCTCCGTGCCCTCACAGGCAAGAAGGCTCGTATCAAAGAAAAGCGCACCGCTGTTAACGCATAATTTTTTGCGAACAGTGCACCGCACTTTATGGTATCTTCAAACAAGATTCCGAAATAAAAAGAGGTTTCCCCAAGCACATGTTTCGGGAAATCTCTTTTTGCTTTTTATGTCACACACATTTTTTCTATATAAACAAGTAAACAATTATGTCAAACGGCTATCCTGAAAACAAAGGTCACAAGGGCATTGTTTACCCCTCACCTATCTTCGGTCCCATTCACAGTCGCCGTCTTGGTGTTTCGTTAGGCATTAACTTGATGCCTGCCGACGGCAAAGTGTGTACCTTCGACTGTGTATATTGCGAATGTGGTTACAATAGCGACCATCGTCCCACATTGCACCGCCCCACACGTAAAGAAGTGGCACAAGCGCTCGAAGCACAATTAAAAGACATGGCAGCGAATGGACCTAAACCCGATGTACTTACATTTGCAGGGAATGGTGAACCCACTGCACACCCTGATTTTGCGGGTATTATAGACGACACCCTAGCACTGCGTAATCAATATTTTCCACAAGCCAAAGTGAGTGTACTCAGCAACTCCACCTTTGCCATTCGACCTGAGGTGCATGCTGCTTTAATGAAGGTTGACAACAACATTCTTAAACTCGACACGGTAGATGCCAACTACATTCAGCGTGTAGACCGCCCCACGGGACATTACGATGTGGCACAAATCATCGAAGCCCTTCGCTCGTTCAACGGACACGTCATCATTCAGTCGCTCTTTATGAAGGGCACAAGCCAAGGCAAGAGTGTGGACAACACTACCGACCTCTATGTCAATCCATGGCTCGAAGCCGTTAAAAGCATTCGACCACAACAAGTAATGGTCTACACTATCGATCGCGAAACACCCGACCCTGACTTGCGCAAAGCTACTCACGAAGAATTAGACCGTATTGCCCAAAAAGTGCGTGATGCAGGTTTCAATGTGGAAGTCGCATATTAATGCCCCACGCATTGTCTCCCATCGTTCATCTCACATTTTAGTCTACCATCCCCAACAAGAAGCCAAAGTACGAACCACAAACTCCACACATCATTATGGCAAAATATATTGTAGCCCTTTCTGGCGGAGCCGACTCCGTGTGTCTTTTGCTTTGGCTACACAACCAAGGCGAGGTTGCTGCTGCGGCACACTGTAATTTTCACTTACGTGGCGAAGAAAGTAACCGCGACGAGCACTTTGTACGTTTGCTGTGTGAGCGACTCAATATTAAGCTTTTTGTCACACATTTCAACACCACACAAGAGGCTGAAAGCACAGGCGAAAGCATCGAAATGGCTGCTCGACGACTACGCTACACTTGGTTCAAAACATTGTTAGCACAAACAGGTTGCCAAGCCATTGCCGTGGGACATCATCAAGAGGACAATGCCGAAACCATTTTACTCAACCTTGTGCGTGGCACAGGACTACAAGGACTCACCGGCATGCAACAGCTTAGCCACAAACAAGGCTTTGCCATCTACCGTCCCTTATTGTCGTGGACCAAAGCCGACATTCTGCAATACCTCGACGCGCACCAACAGAATTACGTCACCGATAGCACCAATGCCGATGTGCAATACCGCCGCAATAGCATTCGTCACGAAGTACTTCCACTATTGCAACGCCTCAACCCTAAGGTTGTACAAGCCATTAACCAAATGACTCACCACCTTACTGAAACACAAAGCGTGTATGCCGAAGCCATTGCGCACCTTTGCCAAAAATGTGAAATGCAAAAGGGTACAAAAGCCCTAAGCGCTTATACATTTTTAAGTTGGGACAAACTCCATGCGCTTTCGCACCCACACGCCGTATTACGCGAGTTATTGACGCCCTTGGCTTTTATGGATGCACAAATACAAGATGCTTTGCAAATGCGTGTAGGCGGGATTATAGAAAATGCCCACGCTATTGTTACACGTAGCGAACAGCATCTTATTTTTGGCCCCAAGCCTCAACCCTTGCAAGCACAATACATCACATTGCCTCAAGCAGTGAATAAAAGCACCACCACCCTTCTACCCCATGCACATCTTGTGGCAGAATTAGTGCAAATTGATGCCCTAAAAACGCTGAAATGTCCCCCACAAACCGTGCTTTTCGATGCCGACAAACTACAAGGTGCATTACAAATAAGGGTACCCCTTCAAGGCGAACGCTTCAGTCCTTTTGGCATGAAAGGCAGCCAACTTTTAAGCGACTACATGACCAATCGCCATTTTTCGCGCATTGAAAAAGCCCTTTCTCTTGTAGTCGCCGATGAAGCGGGAATTGTATGGTTAGTTGGCGAACGTGCCGACAATACGCCACGCATCGACAACACCACACAACATGTTTTACGATTGACAATCCACTACGACTCATGAAACATCTTTTTTACATTATTGCATCTATCACCCTTTCTGCGCAGTTGCTCACAGCCTGTGGCGAAGATCGCAGTGGCGAGCAACCTTTTGCCCCGACCGTACACACTGGCGTAGCCACCCAACAAGGCGATTCGGTATGGCTTACAGGGCATGTCAGCGCATCTCCCAACAGTTCGTTGCGCGAGTGTGGCTTTAATTATGGAAACGACACATTAAACGCGAAAGCCGTAGCCGACTCTGCAACTACTACCTTTACTGCCCACACCGACTCTTTGGGCAAAGGCACCTATTATGCCGTGGCATACGCACGAAATGGCATTGGCACAAGTTATGGCGACACAATTTATTTCACCGTACAATAGCACTAAAATTCAGTTTTAGCACTAAAAAAGTTATGAGGTTGTATCGTTACTATCAATGGTAACTTTACAACCTCATAACTTTTTTAATTTTAATCTTACATGACGCGGAAACCAGGCATACCACCCGGTCGGCTTCCACCACCAGGACGCATAGGCATACCCCCAGGACCACGCATATCAGGAGGACCAGGACGATCGTCATCCTTATCATTCTTCTTACTGCTACCCCCACCAGGGAAGATGTTCAACTTATAAATAAAGTGAACCATGAAGTAAGAGTTGATGGCATTATTCCAAGAGTCTGTGCGTTGTGTAGCTGTGAGCACACGACTAATGTTACTCTGCTTTTGCAAAATGTCGTAGAACTGCAAACTCACTGTTGCTGCCTTATTCTTCAAGAACGACTGCGCAATTTGTGCATTCCACAACAACTCGTTTGTATTCATTGACGAAGCCACATAACCACGACGTGAGCTCATGCTGATATCTGTAGAAATGCTCAATCCAAAGTCAAAGATGAAGTTCGCATTTGCACCATACGCAAAGCTCCATGTATCCATATTTGCGTTATCCTGCACTGTGGCACGTGCATGTTGGTAGTTAAGTTTACCAATCAAACCCACATCAAACCACGACTTACGGAATGACAAGTTCAAGTTTTCGCTCACACCAAGCGTACGTGTGGTGTTCTTCTCTGAGGCTGAAGCTGCCGAGTTGAATATATTATTATAATAAGCATAGTTATGTTCTTCCTCTGCCGTAGCATTTGCCAAAGGCATCAAGTTGCCATAAGGCATAGCAAAAGTTGTCGCATTCGACGAACGGCTACTCACATAGCTCACTGCATTGTCATAGCTCAAAGAGGTGTGGGTGGTAATGTTGAACAATTTTTCTTTGCCCATAGCCGAATTGAACATCAACATGCCTCGACCATTCCAGTTGCCATTGATATTTTCAGGACGCATGTAGCGCACACCCGTTGTTTCGTCATAAACCATACGATTCGAAATAGAGTTGCGCGTAAACGAACCATCCACACCTGCCATAATGCCTTGCTGACGCGTAGCATTGTAGCCATTATAGTTAATACGGAAGTTGTTGTTCCACGAAGGTTTTAAACCCGGGTTACCCATTGATATGTTCAAGGGGTTTGAATCATCTACCACAGCCAAGAGGTCGGTCATCGAAGGTTGTGATGACGAACCGCGGTAGTTAATATCCAAACTGTTTGTTTTTGAGAATCTGTAACGGAAACGTACCTGTGGCGAAACATTAAACACACTGCGTGTAACCACTGTGTCGAGCTGACTCGGACGGTTATATGCCATTGTGGTATGTTCGGGGTCAAAGTCTACACCTGCGTTAAAGCGAATGGCTGATGTGTTATAGCGCACACCGAGTGTAGCCGAGTGGTTTGAATATTTATAAGTGGCATATTGCGAGTTATTGGCATCGCGCACCAAATTAAGAATGTCGTTTACACTCAAATTGCCGTATGCCAAAGGCAACGAACCTAATTCAGGATAATCCGTAAGACTGCCAAACTTTTGGTTATAGGGTCCAACCAAGTCAACATCTTGCTGCAACAACTCGTTTAAGTTATAGCGCGAACGGTCACTCTTGTTATATTTGTAGCTATACTCATAGCGCACCTCGCCAAACCAATTGTTCCCCAAGGGTTCTACATAGCCCAAACGCACAGAAGCATTATAGTTTTTGCCCGGTGTGGTGCTATATTGATTCAAGTTGCTACCCGTGTTCGTAGGGTTCGTCACGGTGTTATAGCGAATGTCTGAAATGGCATAAGAGTTGTTTTCGCTCTTGGTGTAACCACCGCTTGCACGCAACGACACATTTCTACCATTCGATGAAAGACGACGCACAATGTTCAAATTGGCACTAATAGCATGCGATTTGCTATCGCCCTTCGACATGCGTTGGTTCGTATTCACCATCATGCCATAAAGTGCGGTGTTGTAACGCTCTGCAGCTACCTGTGCAAAGATGCTATCGAGCGGACTTACCATGCCCTCTAACTCATAAGGATTTTGGTTAAAGGTTGCCGAACTTGAGGTGCCACTATTACGCGACTCTACATAATTATAGCGTGGCTGAAAATTGATATTGGTCATTGAGTCGGGGCTCCATTCCAATTTAAAACGTGACATCACGCTCGTACGATGCGAACCATTAAAACTAAAACTATTGGCAAAAGACGAACCTTTGCCTGCGTTTAAAAAGGTTTCTGAGTTCGAAGTACTTACAGCATCGCTGCTCGTATGTGAGTAAAGAGCAAAACCACCGAGTTGCAAACGTCCTGCCTCGCGTTTTTTCTTGCCATTTTCCCACGAGAAGTCCAAACCGACTGTCTTCGAAGCCGTAAGTCCGTTGCTACCGCCACTAAAACCGTGCGGACCGCCAAAGCCCCGGTCTGCAGTATTGTTTAACGAACCAAATGTCGTGACACGTGTCTTGTCTGTAAAACGTGAACCAAAGAAACGTGTAGAATAGCGATCGTGACTACCATAACCTAAGTCGAGGTTCGACACCCACGATTCGTTCAATTCGCGTTTTGTCGCAATGTCGAGCACGGTGGTTTCTTCGCCATCGTCAATACCTGTTTGCTCTGTATAGTCGCTTTTCTTATCGTAAGCCTTAATTTTGCTCACCAACTCCGTGGGCAAATTCTTCATGGCAGTTTTGGTGTCGCCCTTAAAAAAGTCCTTACCGTTAATCAAGAACTCTTGCACGGTTTTACCATTCCATTTAATGCCCCCATTGTCGTCAACTTCCACACCAGGCAACTGTTTTACCAAAGCCTCGAGTGTAGAGCCCGTGGGCACACGATATGCCGAAGCCGAGAACATGGTGGTATCACCCTTTTGTTCCACACGCGAGGCAGTGGCAGTAACCGTAGCCGATCCCAACACACGGTCGTTACTCTGCATAGCCAATGTGCCCAAGCCGATGCTATCTTGTTCGGTGGTCAGCTTCACATTGCGCGTAAAAGGTTTAAAGCCTACATACGAAATTTTTACAATGTAGTTACCTGCTTCTTTGCCCACCAATTTAAATGCGCCATTTTCATCGGTAGTAGCTGCCATCACAGCAGTGCTATCTGTGCGCATTAACACAGCCGAAGCAAAGTCTACTGGATTTTTGGTCTTGCCATCTACGGCAGTTCCTGTCAACACCCATTGCTGCGCCATAGCCCCAAGGCTCATGACAAACGATAGGATGAAGAGCCAAAATTTTCTTTTCATTTATCGGGTTGTTATTGTGTTAGTTTCTTGTTTAATTGCTGTCTGCTCCATCCCAAATTACGCGTTTCTTTGGGTGGCATACATAAAATCAGATGCAAAATTACCACGAAGGTTTAATCTACGCCCCTATTTTGATACTAAAAATAGACAAATGGCCTGTTTTAATCGACGAACGCCCCGCATGTTTTTAGGACATCGCGCAAAATTCATTAAATGTTCTGCACGTTTCGGCTCACTGAGAAATTTCTATTTTTAACTAATTGAATAGGAATTAATCTATCTTTCTTGCGCCAGCTTCACCCCGTTAGAGTAGCGTATTCAAAATTCGAAAAAATCGCCATAATAAGTTGAATTTAAGTGATTAAAAATAAAGTTTTTGTTCGAATCGTCTTTCTCTTGGTTTCTCACTAGAGTTTCGACACATCTCCGTCTTGCCTCCGATGATTCTCCGTTCATTCTTCGATCAATCTTCGATCGATCTTCGATTCCCGAACGAAGAATGAACGGAGAATGAACGAAGGATGAACGAGAAACGAACGAGAATCGAACGAGAATCGAACGAGAACCGAACGAGAACCGATCGAGAACCGAACGAGAACCAATCGAGAACCGAACGGAGAACGAACGAAGAACGATATGGAAAATATACCGTCGGAATTGGGACCACCTCAATACTTTGTAATACTTCATACTTCATTTTTACTTTCAAAAAACTTGCACGATTGCCAAATACTCGCTACTTTTGTGGGAAACAATTAAAAAGAATCTGCCATGATTAAATTTGCCGATTACATCAATCGTATAGAAATATCGAGTCTTTGGAGCGGACACAAGCACATTGTGTGGCAACTACGCCCCGATGTGAATGTACTGAGCGGACATAATGGTGCAGGTAAAAGCACCATCTTGAACCGATTGGTGCAACACCTTCGCACCGTGCCCACCACGGGCGACCTACAAGGCACACGACGCTTGGGCGTAAAGATTGACTTTGAGCCCAGCGATGCTACAGGCATTCATTATGACGTGATTCGAAGTTTCGACCGTCAAATGGTGAACTTTGAAAACTCGGGTTCTATTACCGATGCACGCATTGTCACAGAACTCGATTGGCAACTTTATCTCATTCAACGTCGATATCTTGACTACCAAGTAAATGTGGGCAACCGCATGATTGCCCTGCTCACAAGTGGTGACCCCGAAGCACGCGAAAAAGCAACCGAGGCGGCAAACCTTAAAACACGCTTCCAAGATATGGTCGACGAACTGTTTGCCGAAACTGGGAAACGCATTGACCGACAAAGCAATGAGTTACAGTTCATTCAGTATAACGAAAAACTACCGCCCTACTTACTCTCGAGTGGCGAAAAACAAATTCTGCTTATCTTGCTTACCGCACTCACCGAAGACCAAGAGCACTATGTGCTATTTATGGATGAGCCCGAAGCAAGCCTACACTTTGAATGGCAAAAACGCCTTATTTCGTTGGTGCGCGAACTGAACCCTAACGCACAAATCATGCTTACCACACACTCGCCCGCTCTCATCATGGATGGGTGGGAAGACGCGGTAACCGAAGTCGGGGATATCACGGTGTAAAGATAGGTTGCACCCCTTTAAAAAAGATTTCACCATGCGAAACAAAGAATATAAAAAGCTCAAGCAAGAGCGGCTATATAAAAAGGCGAATCGTCACCATAAAACTACCACACGCGACGACCGTTCTCCATCACGTCCACAACCCAAGACCGAAGATGGAGGCAAAAAGCATGGACCATTAACGTCGTATATCAACTCCTCGTATATCAGTGCAATGAACCGTTTGGGCGGACGTAACGCTCGTCAGCGCATTGTGGCATACGTCGAGAGTTACGACGATGTATTTTTTTGGAGCAATTTGTTGCGACCGCTCGAAACAGACAAATATTATTTTGAGGTTATGTTGCCCTCGCGCACCTCGCTCTGCAAAGGCAAAAAAATAGCACTTGCCAATGATCTCGGAGCACGACTGGGCAAGTGCATGATTGCTTGTGTAGATGCTGACTACGACTACTTGATGCAAGGCGCTACATTTGCTTCGGCTGAGGTGTGCAACAATCCTTACGTATTCCACACATACGTCTATGCCATCGAAAACTTTCAATGCTATGCCCCTGCATTGCAAACGGTGTGTGTAATGGCTACACTCAACGACCGCCACATATTTAATTTTGAGGAATTTCTGCGTAACTATTCCACCATTATCTGGCCCTTGTTTGTGTGGAATGTGTGGTGCTACCGCTATGGCACATACAAACAATTCTCCATGCTCGATTTCTTCCACATCGTGCAACTGCAAAACATCAATTTTTATCATCCCGAACAAACGCTTGAACGACTGCGCCATGTGGTGAACTCTAAAATCAATCGACTGCAAAAACAATATCCGCAAGGGCGCCAAACTTACAAACCTCTGCGCGAGGAATTGTTGCAATTAGGGCTTACCCCCGAAACAACCTATCTTTATATGCGCGGTCACGACCTCTTCGATGGCATCGTATTTCCACTTCTCACTGAGGTATGCGAACAACTACGTCGCGAACGTGAACGCGAAATTAAGCGCTTGGCTGAACACAATGTGCAAATGCAAAACGAACTTTCGGCTTACCAAAATGCCACAGGTAGCATCGAGGAGATGATGCGCAAACACACCGTCTATACCGACTGTCCGCAATACCAACAAGTGCAACACGACGTGCAAGCATTGCTCAACAAACTTACAGGAAACGACTCCTCGCAAACCGACGTAAACAACCCCACCGAAAAGAATGCAGAAAACCCCGAACCGAACGTGCCCTCCACCCCCTGTGGCAACGAACAAGGCGGAGCGCATTTCTAAAAACATAACAAGTGTTTTTAAATTCGCACGCCAACACACGCGAATCCTCACTCTGTTGGTGGCACTCACTATAGGCATGGCACTTTATTTTTTTAACCCCACCGACTACACATGGGTGCCCAAGTGTCCCACAAAATGCCTCACCGGATGGGACTGCCCAGGATGTGGTTTCCAACGAGCCTTGCATGCAGCATTACATGGACATTGGGCAGAAGCCATTAACTACAACCTCTTCCTAATCTACTCCCTCCCCTACCTCCTATGCCTTGCCCTCACAGAATGGGCAATGTGGGGAAAATGGCAAATGCAATGCCGAAGGATTTTCGAAAGTCAAAAGGCGGGGCTGCTCTATTTGGTGCTATTTATAACATGGGGCATTGTGCGTAATATTTTAGGCATCTGATGCAAACAATTTAAAAGAAAAAATTGAACAATGAACGAATATTTTTACTTAGACAAAAACAACCAACAACAGGGACCCATTTCTCCACAGCAATTCTATGCTTACGATGTAACAGCCGAAACCTTGGTTTGGTGTAGTGGCATGGATAATTGGACACGTGCCGGAAACATCCGCGAACTTCAGGATTTTATTTGTACACGAAGTTCTAACACAACTCCACCTCCCCCACCCTATACAAACAATGCGCAACAACCCTATCAAGGCAGCCCCATGCAACCATGTCCCGATTCACACATGGTGTGGGCAGTTCTCTCTACCGTTTGTTGTTGTCTTCCTTTAGGAATTGTAGCCATTATCTACGCAAGCAAAGTGCAAGATTTGTACATGTGTGGCAACTACATAGGAGCCGTCGAAGCCTCGAACAAAGCGAAAACATGGTCAATCGTTAGCGCCATCTCAGGCTTCATTACAAGCGGAATTTATAGTATAATTGTGCTTGCAGCATCATAATCCCCCCTGATTATGTGTCTTTATAATGGGTTACCCCGTTAGGGGTGAGATAAGGTAGCCAGGTATGAGAGCGAGGGGAGACTTGCT
>UQQN01000004.1 GCA_900543155.1 uncultured Prevotella sp. | reverse complement strand
TTCACATACCTGGCTACCTTATCTCACCCCTAACGGGGTGACCCATTAAAATAATACACGAATTGAGGCGTTCCATGCGTTTGTTATTGTTGAATATCAACTATTTACGATATCGATTTTTATCAAAACCACGCAGAAAAATATTATAGATTTTGAACATCCTACCTAATGGGGTGAGGCTGGCGCATGAAATTCTTGATAAATCTATAATTTTTTCGGTTTACTGAGAAATTTTTGTTTTTGACTAATTGAATAGGATTTAATCAATGTTTCGCAAATCTTCTCATTTAACTTGTAGAGAACTTGTTAACACAGAAAAATAGAGAAATGTAAAAGAATGTTTGTTTCAAAATATCAGCTAAAAAATAAAAATAATGACATTTTGTAAAATAATTATGCAATTTACTTGTCGTTTATTCATAAAAGCATTACCTTTGCCCCCGTTGTAAGAAACTATAACGATTATTCAATAATAAAACCAAAATAACCAGCAGCTTATGAGAAATTTTTACGTTGCTATGGCAGCAGCACTCATGGCAAGTGCCGTTGCAAGCGCACAACCCGCTTATAAGGGTTTGCGTTTTACTCCTACTAAAAAGAATATAGTAGAAGCTAAAAAGTCGGGCTACGCAGCCGTGCTTCCTTTTGGACAGCAGCAAGCACAGGACAGACACAAATTGCTTGTGAAACGTGCCGAAAGCACCATTGCACCGCTCATAAGCGAGCAGCCTGAGGGTGTTTTACACAGCAACCTCTATCGTTCGGGCGAGAGCTTTGTAACCATGATGGGGGGCGTAGCACAGTTGCCTTTTGATGGTGTGCGTGGTTCGGTAGTTGTAGGCACCGACAATAAGACCATTTATTTTAAAGATCCTATTGGTGCTTATTATAGCGAAGGTTGGATTAAAGGCGAACGTGCTGAGGGCGATACCATTGTGGTAAAACTTCCGCAGCAGTTTGTACACGAAACATACGAAGATGGCGACCAAGATGGTTACCTCTTTAAACTGAAACCTACCAAGATGGAGGAAAACTTGGGCGATACCATCGTAAGTTACACTACCTTTGTGCCCGATGCTGACCAAACAGTGAAATATGTGTGGCAAAACGATACCATTCGAATGATTAACACTACTCAAGACAGCAAGTTGGTTGGTATGTGTAATGAAAATGGTGAGTGGTATGGTTTTGGTGACTACGTGTCGCGCTACGAGGTATTCGACCAACAGCCTGTTGCCCCCAAAGATGGTAGCAAGGCACAAACAGTAGCTGTGACTTATGCCGAATCAGGACAAGATTATGGTCGCGTAATGATGATGGTAAAAGAGGGTAACGACGTGTTTGTTTCAGGTCTTAACCAAGCTATGCCTTCACTTTGGGCAAAGGGTACAATCGATGGAAACGTCATTAGCTTTAAGGGACATCAATACATGGGTATCGACACGCTGACGCAGTCGTATACTTTCTTTGAACCTGTGGCACACAAGCAAGTGTGGTTCGACTATGGCGATGGCATAGGCGAATTTTATGACGACCCTTACATGCTCGATAAAATAGACTTTGAATATGATGCTGAGAGCGGTGTATTTAAGTCGGATAGCACATTCTACGTGAACCAGGGTTACAAAAGAGTAAATCAGATGTACACCTACGACACACCTATGTTTGCTCCTTGGACAGAAAAGGCCATCACGCCAGTAGCTGTTGATTCGACTGTCATATATTATAGTCCTTATACCGAAGAGATGGGTTGTGGCTATTTGTCGTTTGCACCCAGCGAATTTGACGAAGACGGCAATTTGCTCAACACCGAAAAGCTCTATTATAGCATTTATCTTGACGATATGCCCATGACCTTCGATCCTGAGGATTATCCTATGTTGAGCGAAGAAACTACAGAAATGCCTTACAATTTTAGCAATCAGCAAAACATTGTGAACTATGCGGGCATGTTCAATATTAATATTTACAGTACAGGTTTTGATAGCTTAGGTGTGCAGCTCATTTATAAGGGCGGTGGCGAAGTTCGCAAGTCTCCTATCACTTATGTAAGTGCTGCCGATGTAACTGACGCAATCCATAATGTAGGTTTGGCTGGCAAGAAGGTTGTTGCTACAGTCTACACCGACTTGAGTGGTCGTCGTGTGAACCGTCCTACAAATGGTGTGTTTATTCAAACCACACGTATGGAAGATGGCACAGTAAAGAGCACAAAGCGAATTTTTAAATAAATTCCCCAAAAATAAGAGGTGACCGTACATATTAGGATGGCGTGTTGCCTCTTATTTTTAGGGCATAAAAAAATATTTTCAGAAAAAACACTATAAAAGCAATATGAAATTTTTCGCAAAATATGTCACCATTTTGTTTGCGCTTTTTGCATTGTGGCAACCCGCTACGGCACAAAGAGCCACAGAAACAACAAGCATAGACTATGCCTATGGCAATGGTAACGATGATTTGGCAATATGGGGTACAGGCAAAAAAGAAACTTACGATGTTGCTATTCGCGTAAACAATCCTGCTTTGGTGGGCACAACGATTAAAGGTGTGACGCTCTACATTCCTCAAACTCCCGCAGTGAAGGATTTAAAAGTGTGGATGACCAAGGAGTTGACGCTGAATGCCCAAAAGCAAAATGTGGCAGATATAATCACACAAAATGTGGATACCGCCAAAGCGTTCAACGAAGAATACATCCCCTTTGAACATCCCTATACGCTCACTTCTGAGGGGGTATATGTAGGCTATTCATTCACGGTAACTGCTGTTGGTACAGATCAAAATGCAGCCAATCCTGTGCTTGTTTGTTACAAAAAAGAACCCGGTGGTTTTTACATTCACAGTTCAAAGAAGTATTTAAAGTGGATAGATAATTCAAGCATAGCCAACTTGGTGCTTCAGGTGCGTGTAGAGGGTGTAGCTGCTAATGGTGCAAAGGTGGAAGCGCCTGCCGTAGCTTATGTTGTGACAGGTAAGGAAGCTACTGCCAATGTGGATATTGTGAACTATGGTGCAAATGGTGTGCAGTCGGTCGACTTGTCGTATAGCGTTGAAGGTAAAAACTATACACAACACTGCGATTTACCTACTGAAGCACAGATTGCAGGTGAGTTTGGCAAAACAGCTCAAGTGGCAGTAAAGTTACCCGCTTTTGCCACCGATGGTGTTTATCCCACCACAATGCGTGTAGACAAGGTGAATGGCAAGGAAAATGCGTTTGCTGATGCTGTGCAAAAGTTTAGCGTAGATGCCCGTGCCTATGTGCCCGTACATCGTGCTGTGGTCGAAGAGTTTACAGGAACTTGGTGTGGTAACTGTCCGCGTGGTTTTGCTGCCATGAAAGCCATGAAGCGTTTACATGCCGAACAATTTGTGGGTTTGGCATATCACAACAAGGATAGTATGATGGTAATGGATGGCGAGAATTTCCCTGTTAATATTACAGGTTTCCCCAGTGCAACCATTGAGCGTGGCGATGTAACCGACCCTTACTTTGGTTCAGACAAAACAGGTACACGTCCTTTCTATTTTGAAAAAGAATGGAATGCAGTGGTAGCACAGCCTGCATTGATGGATGTAGCTGTAGCTGCAAAGCTTTCAGCCGATGGCAAAAAGGTTAGTGCTGAGGCTCGTATCACTTCGCCCCGTGCAGTGTCAGACGCTGACTATAAAGTAGAATTGGTGCTTGTAGGCAATGGACTGAAGGGTACAGGTAGTGGTTGGATTCAAACGAACGACATTGTGTCGGCTACGAGTGATGAATTCCCCGAACCTGAATTTGCACCTTTCTTGGGTACAAGCAGCAGTATCAGTGGTTTGGAATATGACGATGTTGTATTAGCAACAACCCGTTTGATGGGTAACGACATAGAGATTCCTGCGGCAATGGAGGCTTACAAGGCATATAGTGCTGAGGCTGAATTTGATTTGGCAAAAGTGGTTACTTCCGACAAAAATAATCCTATTAAGGTAAATAAAAAGAAGTTGGACGTTGCTGCATTGCTAATCAACCGCTCTACGGGTAAGGTGGCTAATGCTGCGATTGCTGCAGTTGATGTTGCGGATTATCTTACAGGCGTAGCGCAAGCTACAACTACCAAAACATCAACTACCACTACTTATTATGACTTGAGTGGTCGTCGCGTAAGTGCTACCGCCAAGGGTGTATTTGTTACCAATACAGGTCGTAAAATTGTACGATAAAACACGTTTCTGAGGTAAGATAAAATAGCCAGGTATGTTAATAAGAATTTATTCTGAATTCACATACCTGGTTTTTCGTCTGTTGCCACATCAAACAACGCACGTCTTTCGTTGTGCGATTTGTGGTAGACAAATATTTTTTCATTGATGTGTTTTGTGTAGGCATAAAATCTCCCAAGTGTGCGAACTTTTGTAGTCTATAATCTGTAAATAATTATTCTACAAGTTTTTCTCATGGTGCGTGTCAAAATTTTGCCTCATTTTAGCTATTCTGACCCTTCGGGATGATATCGGGATGTCTTCGGAATTTAATCGGAATGTTATTTGGATGTCATCTTCTTTAAATCTGTCGAAAATTTGGATACTAAAATTTGCTTGCGAATATCAAATTACGAGATGAAAAAGTGAAAGCCCAAAAACGAGGGCAAAGAAACTCTTTTTGAATGATTAAAACGGCAGAGTTCCCTAGTGTTTATTGGAGATAATTATTTTTTTCTTCCAAAAGAAACTGTGCAGATTCTAAAAAAGTCACTTAAATAAAAGTGACTTTTCAACAAAAAAAGTGACCCCAAAAGTGACTTTTGTTATATTCGTAACTCATTGATAATTAAACCTTTATGAGAAAAAATAGACAAAAGTCACTCGGTCACTGGTCACTTTTGAAAATGTACACCCATAACAGGGTGAGATTGGGTCTAGGCGAACAGCCGTTTTCATTTGGTTATGATTGGCGTGTGATAGGTGGAATAATCCTACATAAACATATTATTCCCAACGACATGCATGTCCTATGAAAACGGCTGTTCGCCTAGGCCCAATCGCACACCTAAAGGCGTGCGTAGTTTGATATTGTAATCCGTGTTAACCAGGCATGAGAATTCGGGTAAAACCCTCATTCACATACCTGGCTACCTTATCTCACCCCTAATGGGGTGACCCATTAAATAATACACGAATTGAGGCGTTTTCTGCGTTTATTCTTGTTGAATATCAATTATTTACGATATCATTTTTATCAAAACCATGCAGAAAAAAATTATGGATTTTGAACACCCTACCTAATGGGGTGAGGCTGGCGCGTGAATATTAATCTAACTCAAATAATCAAACACAGGTTTTTACTAGTGAGCCAAAATTTTGATGTAAACCAAAATTTTTAGGAAACTTGGTACGAATGTCTTCTGAAACAGACGTGAAATAAATAAACCAGATATGTTAAAAAGGGTTTGTTACCCAATCTCTCATATCTGGCTTTTTTGTGTACCTCTGCCTATACTATAACATCAAACATAGTTGTAAAACTAAGACTGTGACACATCCTAAATTGAAAATATCCTTCAATCCGAAGGTCTGTCAGAATACACTTCCATCGTCTTCTTTAGCCACTTACACAACTCGTCCCGAAGACTCTGTGGTTCCATAACCTTTATCATATTGCCGAAACTCATCAACTTCATGTAGAAGTCGTATGTTGGGCGAAGATGCAGTTCAAAGTCGGCATACTTGTCGCAAGCGAATATCTCCCTCTGCGATGGATGCAAAGGCAACGTCCGCATGTAGTGTTGATGGTATTCGTCGGCACGCAACACAATCCGTTGTACAGGCACTTTATCGTTGAGCATGATACCAAAGTATTCCGAGAAAAATTCCTTGGCATTGAAGCTCTTCGGCAAGTTGAACTTTGCATCAGTCATCTCTACACCAATCAGTCTGTCCAAGGCGTAAAGGCGCAGATAGTTTTTGTCCACATTACGTGCCAGCAAGTACCAACGTTGCGCCGACATCTTCACGCAATAGGGTTCTACGGCAAAGGTATTGGTTTCATTTTTCCCGAAACTTTGGTGGGTAACCTTGAGCACGCTGTTGGTTTTCATCGCTTCCAATACAGTGGTCAGGAAATTTTGGCTTGAAGGAACATCCTCCGTCAGTATGCGGTCATGTATGGACAGGCTATTCGACAGGGCATCCACCGTTCCGTAGGTGTTGAGCAACCATGTGCGCATCTCACCTCTCTCCAATACTTTCGGATTGGCAATGAAATAATTGTACCGACCGCACTGCTCGCAGTCTATAACAATGCCAAAAATGTCGAGAATACTGCCCTTCCATCTGTCGAAGGTCTGGCGTTGCAAGTCTAGACCTCCGCTAAGGTCAACATTATCCAGCCACTTCTCGTTGAGTTCCCTCAGCGTGATGCGTCCTGCCCGATGAATGGTCTTCACCACCCAAATATATTTCTGAATGAGAGACATAAAATTAGTCTTTCCAAATATTTTCCCAACAATTTTCGCAAGACACGCCATTCAACGGATTGTGGAAAGCTACATGATTTTTTGTTTCTTTCTCATCCTTGCCCTCAAGCCATTCTACCTTCATACACGCAGGACTTTCTTCAGAAATGGCTTTTTCTCTGTGATAGCCATTCTTGTACCAATCATGTGCAGCGTGTAATAGTTCTATAAATTGTTGCCGTGATATGATGAAGTAGCGAAATGACCATGCCTCTTTGCTTGTGTCTGCCAATATGAAAACGTAAGGGCCTTTCACTTGCTGTTCAAGCGTGTTCTTTTGAAGACTCTCCTTTATCTTGAATCCTGCTGGTATTGTCTTCTGCACGCTTGTCTTTACTTGTATAAGGGCAACTTCTGGCATCCATGGTTTTTCTAGATTTTTCTGAGTACTTTTCAAGCATACAATATCAATAGATTTGTAATTTTTCAACGTACAGTTTGCATTGAAGGCATCCCATCCGTGTTGCATAAGTTTTGAAACCACCTCATTTTCGCCGATGGCTCCAATTCGTGCTTTTTCTGCTTGAGATGAAGCACTTGATTGAGTATTGTTGTTCATTGTCATCGTTTCTTGTTTTATTTCCATTCGAATTCATCTATGCCGAGTATCTCATATCCAAGATATTTCCATAACTCTTGATCGTAGTTCGGGGTATATCTCGCCATAACGAGATGGTTCTCGTATTCCTCTTTCGACCATCTATTATTGTTGAACGTCAAAGCCTTTTTCCATATTGGTTCGGGGATTTCGCTGTTGTTGAGCTGATAGAAGACCGTGCCAATACGCTTCAAGTAATAGCCCTCTTCCTTGCACATCTGCAGTGTCAAACTATGGTTGTCTAATGGGAAACCATAGAAACCTTCTCCATCTTCACCCACAACGGATGCTAAACACAATGCCCCCATTTCAGAACCTTCGGGATACGTCACTTGCACAATGTCACCTGTAAACATACGGCTCTTCTCGTTATCGTCAAAGCCTGTATCTATACCAGCAAAAATGTGCCGACAGGTATAACCTCGCCCCTTGCAGTTGTGTCCGAAGAAGTCTTCCACCACATCAGGATTATGGTCTTCGGAAAACTCCTCTTCTTTGTGCCAAACATATAGTCCGTTGTCCACCCAGAAAAAATAGTCACCAAAGTCAGCGTAGCCAAACTTCTTGTTGTCGAGGACATAGCGGATGCGTACTTTCGGTAGCATCTTATCCAATCCGTAGCCTATCTCCATCCGATATTTACGGCAGAGGTAAAACAAACTTTCATCGTCCATAACCCTCGGAACCAAGTACTCATCTGTACGTATAGGATAAACCTCGTAGTCATCCTGGGTAATCAAACTCATAAGTTCATCAAACCATTCATCAGATAACTGCACATTGGGTAACTTGAAAGCATCCTTGAACAAAGGAATGATATCTTCCTCATTGATCAACGACCGCTCGCAACGTATGCGGCTGACGATGAATTTTCGTTCATCATGCTGCTTGGCATAGGCAATGAAATCTTCTACTATCCAAGTAAACTCGCCCTCTATGGTATTGAAGTCAGTCGGGATTGCGTAACTATTTCCATGTCTACCCACGCAAAAACCATCAACCGCTCCATATTGTTCCTTTGCTATCTTCGCATCGCCATAGGTATGAGTGCCACCGGGGTGACTCTCGTACACAAAGACTGGAGATGGAGGTACACACGTCTCTGCGTTGCTTATCTGCATATTCTTTTCTTCCATAATCTTCTCGTTTATGATTCGAGTGCAAAGTTAGATGTAGGGTGTAACAAAACGCGTAACAGGTTTTGAGAAACTGCTGAATGCTACTCAATAATGCTATATTTTGTAACATAAATCGATTACTTTCAATTAGTAACATAATCTCTTATTTGCGATACTTTCAGTCGCTTGCTCCGAACCTTGCACTCCTACGAAATATTTAACAGACTACCTAACGGGGTAACCCATTTATCATGCCCCTTATCGACGTTAAAAACCGATAAAATTGTGCACGAATTTTTGCGGATTTTGAACCCCCTACTAATAGGGTAATACCTTATAACGACAATATATTCTTGTCGCTTCTAAAATATTAAATTCCAATTTCGAAGGTGGTAAGCGAAATGATTTTTTTGGCTTCGCCCAAGATGATGGGAGCAGCAGCAATGGGTTCGCATACGTGATTCTTGTTATAGACGGTTTGTTGTAACTTGCCATCCACAAAAATCTTGATCATGCCATTGTTCTCGCGCAAGCATTGAATGTTGTGTGGTTTACCATCGTTTACTGTGACCTCGGAATTTGCAGTGAGGGCACCTAACTTGAAACGCAATTTGCCACGCACAATGTAAATGCCATATTCATCGCCTTGACGCATGATTTGCGTGTCGTTCTCGGTGGTGGTGAGCGTAAAGTTTACTCTGAAACCACCCTTGCCCACGATGCTTTTTTGAGTGCCAAGATGTACTTGCTCGCGAATGTCGACGGGCTTTTCGATGCGTACAAAGGTGCTATCGGGTGCAAAATAGAATATGGGAGATGAGGCTTCGGTGATATTTCCGTTCCAATCTTTTAGTCCCTTGATGCGCACGCTATACTTTTTAATGTCATTGAGTTTAGCATGGAACTTCAGTGTGAGGGTGCGATAGTCGGCAGCTGTGGTTACGCTTTCAGCCTTAGCCACACGCTTGTTGCCTGCATAAAGCTCGAAGTTGGCTGTTTGTGCCACTACGGGTTTATCCATTTGCAATAAAACTTCGCCTTGTGCAGTGCTCTCAACCTTGAAGGGTTGGGCAGGTTGCACGTCTTTGGCACCAAAACGCACCAAGCGAATTTCGCCAGGTTGCAAGGTAAGGGTGAGCGTGTCGGCATACGCCAATAATTTGCCTTGGTTGATGTCGGTAAATTGTGTGACCGTTTCGGTGCTATCGGCGTCATTGCCTGTATATTCCATAATCAAAGAGGCAGTAAGGTTAGCTGCATCCTCGGGTACGCCCACGGTATTATTGAGCGTGAAGGTGTAGGTTTGGGCATGAGCTGAGGGGTTGCGGAATGACACAATGCCTTCAGCTTGATTGTTTGACTTGTTTTTTTGCCAACATGAGTAACCATAAACTTTACCTGCAAGAGGTGACTCGCCAAAGTAGAGCGAGTGGCGTAGGGTTTCGTAGTTTTTTTCTATGAAATTGAGCGCCTCGGCATTGATCATCCATTTATTGCCCTCGTCCATGAGGTTGTAGCTATAGAGCATTTCCCAAAAAGCGGTGCCGCGTGTTGCCATCATGTAGAGGTAGGCGCGGAATTCGGCATCGGTCATAGCGTTGGGCGAAACACCACCTGTTTTTCCATAAACGGGGTCGTGGTTAAAGATGTGGGCTTGCGGAAATTGCAACTGCTGGCGGTTAATGAATGTGTAGTAGCGGTCGTCGCGATATGAGAGTTGTTGGTCCATTTCGTGATTGCGACCTTCTACAACTTCGTGCCACATATCGCGTGAATTTTGAATCCATACGGAGTTGCTCCATTGCAAAATCCAAGGCGATGGATTGACGTAGCAGGTAAGATTAATCCACAGGTTTTGGTTGCGGCTATCGGCATCGGCATACATGGCAGAGAGGGTGCGATACCAACGCTCCCAATGCTCGGTAAAGTAGTAGTTGCCATTTTTACCACCTGTGATGTAACGTCCGTTAGTTGAGGCCTGCGGTTGTTGTGTGGCAAAACCATCGAGTTTCCAATAATTTACGCCATAGTTGCGCTGTTGGGTGAGGAAGAAGTCTTTGAGTTTAGACACATAGACAGAGTCGCCCGTTACGGCATCGTAGGTGGTGGTGCTATAGGTGCCATTTCCATTTTTCTCGAGCAACTTTCCCCATTCTTGGTTAAAGTTATATCCGCCACGTGGACCGAGCCAAATGCCGAAGCCCGAACCAAAGCGGTGGGCTATGTCGCTGGCACCCTTGAGACCTGTGGGGAATTTTGAGTTAAACTCCCAGAAGCCCGTTTTATTGGGTGTATCGCCCGACTCGGGTGTACCTATTTGGCTATAGTTGTTCCAACCATCGTCTACGACATACGAGTCCATGGGGCGTAAGCCGTATTTGGTAAAGCCGTGTTCCATCTTTACGAACGAGGAGTTGATGCGCTCTTCGGTGATGTTCATCATCCAGTCGTACCATGAGTTATACTGCATGCGAGCTTGGATGGGGCGTGCTATGGTGTTGATGTATTGGAAAAAGTCTGTGCGAATGACGTTTTGGTCGGTAGCTGAGCGTGTGGCACCAATCACATTATTCCATGTGCGGAATTGACCCTCGGCATTAAGTCGATGTTCGTTGAGGTCGAGTGTTTGCAACGATTTGCCACTATAATAGCGTGTGTGGTATTGCCCCTTGTCGTCGATTTCGTTTTCGGCTTGTGGAAATTCAGAGCCAAAGAATAAACCATCTACATACACGGGTTGCCCCAATGTGATGGTGTAAGCCGACATGCCACCTTCGCCACCTGCAGCTTGTTGGCGTGTCCACTTGTTAGTGGTAGCCACTTGCTGAGTGCCTAAATTTTCCATTTCGATGTAGTCGATGGGCAGTTGGCGGGTTGTGGCGTCTGCAGCCTTTATGAGCAAATATTTGCGCATAAAGTGATCGTTGTCGTTCATCTCAACCACCATGTCGATATCCCAAGTAGATGTAATGCCATCGGCGGGGTTGGTGTAGGCAGTGGGAGCAAGGTCGAAAATAATGCGCTTACCACCTTGCATGTTTTCGGTGCGCACGTCGTTGAGTTTCATGGCAGATGCCTTGAGACCTGTGGCTGGGGCATTGTTGGTTTTAACGGGTTCGTTTGTAAGGTAGAATTCGGCACAAGCTCCAAATTGACTGCCATTGGTTGAAGAGGTTTCGATAAATTTTACGTACTTAGCCTTATACGCTTTGTCGAGCGCCACCCAAATGGTTTCTACGTTGGTGTATTTGAGTTCGCCTTTTTTGACAAGCGTCCATTTCTTTTTATCGTTAGAGATATAGAACTCGTAGCCCTTGATGTTGCCATTCGACATAGCACCGTATGCGCCAGAGCGGGGTAAGTAGCCAAAGCCACGGAAGACACTCTTTTTACCCAAAGAGATGATAAGGCTGTGTGGCAACTTGTTGTTACCTTTTTTTCCACCCTCTTTGGGGGTTGCATACCAAGTGTGCCACATGGTGCCGTTGTCACCATCGATGGCGAGAGAAGGATTGCCCACCATGTCAGACTCTACGCACCATGAGTCAGCCTCTGCTGTCCATTTTTGTCGGTTGAGGGGGGTGTAGTCACGCTTTTGCGGATTGAGTGCAAACTCCTCGCTACCAGCAGAGGGTGTAAACACAATGCCTCCTGCACGCTTATTGGTGAGTTTGCCCGGTGTAAGACGTCCGTTAGCAATGTGGAATGTGCGCGAAAGATAGGCATTGCCAATGGTTATTTGGTCGTTAGTTTTAGTTACCTGCACCTGTGCTTGTGAGGTTTGCGCACAAGCCGCAAGAAGGAGGGAACACAACCATGTGTTTTTGTTTATATTCATAATTGTAGAATGTAAAAAGTTGAATGAGTTTAGAGGGGACAAAATATCCCCCTAAACTCATTTCACTTAGAATTTTAAAGTTTGGGTCCAAACGATAAATCGCCAGCATCGCCCAAACCTGGTACGATATAAGCATTTTCGTTGAGAATAGGATCGACTGCTGCCACCCAAAGGGTTACGTTGTCGGGGAATACACTGCACAAGTGGTCGATGCCCTCTTGTGCAGCAATAGCACAACAGATGTGGAGTTTTTTGGGTGTGCCGTGTGTAAGGAATGCCTTATACGAAAGTTCGAGCGAACCACCTGTGGCAAGCATAGGGTCTACCATCAAGAAGGTGCAATCGTCGAGTTTTGGTGCGGCAATATAGTCTACGTGAATTTTAATGTCATTGCGTAAACCTTCGTCACGGTGTGCTGCAACAAAGGCAGAGTCAGCCTGGTCGAATGTGTCGAGAAAACCTTCGTGGAATGCGACACCAGCACGTAGCACAGTGCCCACTACAATGCGGTCGTCGTAGGTGGGAACCTCTTTTGTGCCGAGGGGGGTGGTGATGGTTTTGTCTGAATAATTGAGTGTGCGACTTACTTCGTAGGCTATGGCACGGGCAATGCGTTGCATGTTGCGACGGAAGAGCGTGCGGTTTTGTTGAATATCCACATCGCGTAATTGTGCCATGTATGAATTTATAACTGAACTGCGTTCGCCAAGATTAATTACTTTCATAGATAGATGGGATTTTTTATGGAAATAAGAAAAAAACTCCCACGCATCTTGTGGTGAAACAAGATGTGTGAGAGCTTTTTTAAGAATTATAAAATTGCTAATATATGTCTGCTGCAAAGCTTTGTGCTATGAGCTTTCATTTATATCAAAATTTTAAATGGATCGAAACTTTATTTTGCAATGTGCTTTTTGCGGTCTGAGGTGATGTAAATGCCTTGACGCGGTGCCTTGTTAAGACGACGACCTTGGAGGTCGTAGATGGCAGTAGGTGCCTTCTGTGTGATAGCCTCTACTGTTTTGATGTCGGTTACAATGTCAGTGGGTTCGATATACCAAAGACTGGCACCAGCATCAGCTGTCCAAGGCACAATGCGTGTGCAGTCACCAGCAAGGTGCAAAGCAGGGTAATTTGCAGCAGCAGGAGTGGTGCATACCAATGCGCTAAGACCATTGCTCGAAGAGTTCACCTTATAGGCAGCAGCCTCTGCCACGGTTTTTACCACGGGAGTTTTTGTTTCTGTCTGACCTGTTGCACCGAGGTAAACACCTTCGCCTTCGCTTGTAATCTTCCAAGTGCTATTTTCGGCAGGTACAAACGAGAAAAGTTGGCTTTGGTCAGACTCGTTGAGTGTGGCAGCAGTGGTGCCATTAGCGTTTGCTACAAGATAGAGTGTTGCATTTTTGCGTTCGCTGTTACGAATGCGATATTTAATGCCACGTTCAATTTGCAAGCGAGGAGCATTTGCAATGGCAGCATTTAGGACTTCGTAGTTCTCTTTCGAGGGTGCTTCGGTGTATGCTTTGTAGGCTGTTTCAATGCTTTCTGCACCTTCCTTGCTGATGCATCCCACGAAACCTGAATTTTTTTTTACACCATCTACTTTTTGGTTGATGCCATTATTCACGATTTCGTTGCGCAAAGCCTTGAGTGCAGCTTCGTCTGCTTCGTAGAAGGTGTATGTGCTATCGGTAATCTGCTCGAGTGAGTAGTTTTTGTAAACGATAGTGTAGTCGTAACCCAAAGTGCTTTCTTCGTAGAGGAAACCTACCTTGTTGTCCTTTTGCAAGGTCATAGTAGAGTAAGCAGAACCTATGTAGCTGCTTTGGTGACGACCATCCCAGTTAGCAGCGAGGCTGTCGGGGGTGATAAAGTCGTTGAGCGAAGCCAATTCCTTGTAGTAGATACCCACATTGGTACGTCCACCACCGAAGGGAACAGACTGAAGGAAGAGAAATACGTTTTTGCCATCCGCCTTGCGTGTGGCAGGTACAATCATTGTTTCGCCATTGCAACTGTTGGATTCGGCAATAACACCATTGTTGCTTGCGTTAGAGTTGGCACGCTTATCCCAATAACCTTCAGCCTTCTCGCTGTTAGTAAAGTGGAAAATGTTGTAAGCACGTCCGCCATAGATACGTGAGCTACAGAGGATAGAGCCATCGGGCAATTCTTCGGCCTTAGGTTCGTCGGCACCACTGGGGATAGGTGCTACGTTTACACCACCCAAAACCTTCCAGTTCATACCGAAGTCGTCTGAATAAATTACATAGTTCTTGTTTGTACTATTCACATCTTGGAAAAGTATAGAGCAATAGATGCGGTAGTAGTCCTTTACCTTTACTGTAGAACTTTGGAAGATACGGCCCGAACCAATAAACATAGACTTGGCAGTGCCAATGGTGCAAGTGTCGAACTGTGCATAGATGCTTTCTGAAATTTCAACGGGTTTAGACCATGTTTGACCATTGTCTTCGCTATAGAAGCGAACGATACCCAAGTGATTGTTGCGTGTACCGCCAGGGAATGATACAGAACCCGTGCAACTCATTAACAATACACGGTCGCTTTCGCGGTCAGCAACAAGGCAAGGGTCACCAAAACCGGTGTTGATATAGCCCACGGCGTTGGCACTGCCCTTTTTATAGTCGGCACCATTTACAACAACAATGGGTTCTTTGCTCCAAGTTGCGCCATTGTCTTTCGAAATTTTAGCGTGCAAATCGAGTTGTCCGCCAAAACCAATGTCACCACCATTGTGACGGTAGTCGGCAATGGCAATGATATCGCCATTGTGTGCCTTAGTAATGGCAGGAATGCGGTAGCAAGGCAACTTGGTGCAAGTCATCAAGTTGGTTTGAGGCTCAGGCTTGATAAAGGTGCGTTCAACTTTTACAACGAAGTCTTTGAGCAATACGGCTTCGCTTGCACCTTTAATTTCAAATTTTGCAGAGTTTGATTCCAAACCTTCTACGCTTACTTTTTGGGCTTCAGAAGTTACATCGTATTCTTTACCTTCTGCAACAACTTTGATTGTGTTTGCGCTTGCAGTATTCTTCTCGGCAGTAAAGCTAAAGCTTACAATTTTATAACCTACGGGAACTGACAAGGTGTAGGGAGAATTCATCTTACCAGAGTAAACTGAGACGTATTCACCTTCAGCCTTCATGTTCTTATAGGCATTTGTAAGGGTTAAGTTGGGATTAGAATCATTCGAGGTCCACTTATTGGTAAAACCTGCATCCATGGTACCTGTAGAGGTACTCACAGTGAACTCAGTGTTAACCTTTTCAATGCTGACAACCGAACCGTCATCAAAACCGCCTACCCAAAAGGCAAGTTTACCACCACGATTGTTCAAAATGTTTGAGGTGTGTCCGTGTTCGTTTACAAAATATCCGCCTTTAATGCTAAGATCTTTATCATTGCTTGTTTTGGTGGCAGCCTTAAAGTCCCAAAGGTCGCACTGCGTGTTAGCCAATCCTTCGACAGTTTGCAGATAGGCGTAAGCTGTACCATCAGATTGGCTATTCATAGTGGCAGGTGCAGCAAGTACCTTTGTGATACCTGTTTTTTTATTGTAGATTTTAAAACCGTCGGTTTCATTACCCACAAAGCACCACATGTTTTCGTCGTCGGCAGTAATAAAACCGCCAAGTGTGATAAAATTGTCAGTGCCATTGTCGGAAATACGGAGTTTCGCAGCACCAATACCAAGGGTATACCACTCGGTGTCGGTTGCAAACTTACCATCGGTAATGGTGGTAGGCTTAAACGGAACGTCGGCCCATGTAGAAATAGCTATTGCAGCCATTCCCAATAGAGTAGAAATTCGTGTAAAAATACTCATGTAGATGTAGGATTATTAAATTATAGAAAGATATTTTTTTGCTTAGGGTAATACCGGCTGCAAATATACGATAAAAACGTAATACGTTTAAAACAATTTCTTCGCTTTTTTGTTAATAATACTTATAAATTACGCCTGTATGTGCGCATACGTGTATGCGTTGTTTCTTTACATGTTGTTTTCTGTTTTATTCGTTGTGTTTGTGGGTAAATTATAAATTTCACATAAGAAAAACTGCGGTTCGGCATAACATTCAAGTAAACTTGATGTTCTGCGCTCACCTTGCATTTTCTTTATATAAGAAAAGCTACGGTTCGGCATAACATCCAAGTAAACTTGATGTTCTGCACTCGCCTTGCATTTTCTTTAGATAATAGTGTTGAATTTTGGTAATTTAGAAAATAAATGCTCAATTATTTCATAATAATTGTTTTATTGTCTATATTTGTAACCGAAAGCTTGTTTGTTGTACGAGTTTGTCAACACGTACACAATGGCATTTACCTTTGTAAGGTTAACAGATGGAAAAAGAATGTTATCGACGTACTATTTGTGAAAGCATTTTGGGTATAGTATGTTTTTATGGATAGATGTAGATAAAATTCCTCGTTCTTTTGCTTTGAGATTATTTACATGATGCCGACGTTAGGGAATTGATAGGCAAACTAAAAAACATTTGTTATGGTAGAGAAGAAAATTCTAAAATTAGTTTTGCTGCTTCTGGTCTTACTGCCTACTGTTACAGCAAATGCAGACGATGGCAAACAGACTGGACTTGTAGTGATGACGTCTTCGGGAGTAAAAACAGAATACTCCTTGGCTGATTCTCCGCGGCTTTATTTTGATGGGACTACTGTGACTTTATCAACCAAGTTGGAAAGTAAAGAGTATGCACCGACCGACCTTTTGAAAGTGTATTTAGCATTTATTACGTCTGATGTTAATACACATACCAATTCCTTGATATTCAAGGATAAAACCAAGGATATCCCTTTGTATAATCTAAATGGACAACGTGTATCTGATTCTTATAGCGGAATAGTTATTAAGAATGGTAAAAAGGTTTTGCAAAACCCAGATCGTTAGAACTTTAGATTAAAAAACAAATTGTTAGAAACACCTTAAAACATTAAAATGATGAAGAATTTTATAGTATCGGCAATGGTCGTAGTGGCATCGGTAGCTCCAATAAAAGCTCAGACTGTAAATGTACATATGAAAGACGGCCAAGTTATAAAATATGATTATGACAAAGTGGAATATGTAGATTTTTCTGCTGAGGGTAAAGCCAACGAAATAAAAGGTGCCGTAGATTTGGGACTTTCGGTTTTGTGGGCTAAATGTAATGTAGGAGCAAATACTCCTGAAGAGTATGGCGACTATTATTGTTGGGGTGAAGTTGCGACCAAGAATTATTATTCTCAATCTAATTATTTTCGCGATGAAGGTTCTCGATATTTCACCTGTATTGGTACTGATATCAGCGGAATGAAATACTATGATGCAGCAACAGCCAAAATGGGTACTCCATGGCGTATGCCTACATCTGCTGAGTTATCGGAATTGGTAAAAAAATGTACGTGGACCAAAACTTCCGTCAATGGGGTTGCTGGTTTTAATGTAAAAGGTCCTAATGGAAATAGCATTTTCTTTCCATGTAGTGGTGCGTGTATAGACAATAATAAATATCAAGGCACCTATGCGCAAGTATGGTCGTCTACGATAAGTGGAGCGGAATATAACTACTTGTCATTAAGGCTTCTTGCGAACGCGGATGGGGTAGTGGTAAACGAATTTCCAGCTTTTTATGGCGTAGCTGTACGTGGTGTTTGCGAAGGTTATGGCGAAGTAGGTGGTGGCACGGGTGGTGAAACTGGTGATGGATGGACTTCGGTGTCGGCATCGGGATATGCGCCATATTATTATTGCCCAACCACAAAAAAAACTACGCCAGCTACAAAAGTAGTAGCTTCGAATATTCGAGCCTATAAAAACACATCGACCAATGCCTATAAGGTGAATTGGGCTGGCAAGGACTACGCATGTAGTAGAGGTTATAATAAACTCACTATCGGTACGCAAGCACACACTACACAAAATGCTTATGGTAATAGCGTTGTTTGCAAAGACTATCAATATTTTGAGTTTACTATTTCAGACTAAACATTTCTCTTAATATAGAGAAAACCATTAAAAAGCGATATGGGACTTCTTATTGAATTTTCCATATCGCTTTTATGATTACGCTTTAAGCTATTTATGGATTAGTATTCGTCCTCGTTGAAGAGGGACAAGGCATGTTGGGTTTCAAGTGATTATACTATTGTGTCAGCCTTTTCGATTATTTTATTTTGTAGTGAAAGACCATGAAAGGCGAAACGAATCACTTTTGCTTGACAATTATTTGAGCAACCATTTCATAGCCCACTCAGCTAAAGGCGAGGGACAAGCCAACATTCCGCAATTTTGCTGTAAATTGAGAAACGAGAAACGTATGCGGTTTTGGGGCTGATAACGTTCATTATAAACAACAATACTTCTTCCACTGACACAATTTTCGGCCTTTACCTCAACTGGAATTATCTCATCCTCTCGCTGTAGCAGAAACTCTATCTCTGCTTTGCCTTCCGAAGACCAATAGTAAGGCATTGAACCATACGATGGCAACAGGCTTTGCAGCACTGCATTCTCCGCCATTGCGCCTTTAAATTCTGTGTAATTGGCAGTCGGGTCAATGACAATGCTTCCCGGTAGTCCGGCCAATCGTCGCAACAGTCCGCAGTCACTGGCATAAATCTTGAATATGTCTGGTTCTTCGTAGGCACTTAAAGGCATTCCCGGTTTCGACACCGCATTCACGCGATATATCATACCAGCATCTTCAAGCCACAACAAAGCGTCTTCATAATCACGACTTCTTGCTCCTTTCTTTATAATCTTATATATGAACTTTCTATTTTCCTTGGCAAGTTGAGATGGAAGTGAACGCCAAATAGCATGGATGCGTGGTATCTCGCGAGGTTCTGCATACTTGGCAAAGTCAAGTTCATACAAGTCCAATATGCCTTGCAATATATCGTCCACTGCTTGCATTCCCTGATTTTCAAGCATACTTACGGCTGCTTCCGGCATTCCTCCAGACACCATATATCTGCGGTATTCTGACTTCAACTTGTCAAGTATAATAAGAGGCAATTTCTCTGGCTGTACTATCTGTTCTACAAAATTGAATGTCTGGGAATCGCTGGCTCGCAGATACTCTTTGAACGTAATCGGATACATACGCATAACCTGCACCTTTCCTACTGGTACGGTCATTCTCCTCCTTTTAACAGCCACTCCTAACAGTGAACCTGCTGCAATAATATGCCATTCGGGAGCATCTTCACAAAAATACTTTAACGAGTTGAGCGCTTCTTCACATTCTTGTATCTCATCGAATATGAGCAGTGTCTTGCCTGGAACAAGTGGCACTTGGCTATAAAGGGCGAGTTCCTTTATTATGCGTGCCGGTTCCTTTGACTCAGTGAAGGCAGACAGCAACTCTTTCTGGCGGTCAAAGTCAA
The DNA here is from genome assembly GCA_900543155.1 of uncultured Prevotella sp. Lineage (GTDB taxonomy): Bacteria > Bacteroidota > Bacteroidia > Bacteroidales > Bacteroidaceae > Alloprevotella. Next base: position 23,000 of record UQQN01000004.1, on the reverse strand, counting down.
ATTTCGCCGTATAGTCGAAGCATTCTCTTCCAAACTCCTCCATAGCCCATGTCTTGCCAATCTGACGGGCTCCTTTCAACAGGATTGGCTTATGCTTTTCAGCATCTTTCCATTCCTTGAATTTATTTATTATGTCTCTTTCTATCCTCATGTATGCACTAATTACTTCTGATTTATGCCAAGAATGACACTTTTCCGAACTTATTTGGTGCAAATATACAATATATAGAGGAATACTACAATTTTTCTGAAAGTTATTTTTATTCCAATAATAACGAATCAGCTCATTGCATTAAATTCTTAAATACGGACTTATCGCAAGGATAATCAAGTGGTACCAAAAAGCGGTATAGGAATATTGTCTCACAATTCCTATACCGCTTATATTCAACGCTTTAAGCTATTTACATAGTTGTTTGAGCGATTAGTATTCGTCCTCGTTGAAGAGGAAATCCTCTTTTGTGGGATAGTCGGGCCAAACATCTTCAATGGTTTCGTATATTTCGCCCTCGTCTTCGAGTTCTTGAAGGTTTTCTACGACCTCCATAGGAGCACCCGAACGCATAGCATAGTCAATAAGTTCGTCTTTTGTTGCGGGCCAAGGAGCATCTTCGAGCTTCGAGGCCAATTCTAATGTCCAATACATAGTTATTTATGGGTTATAGATTTTACAATGTGGTTTATTTTTTATACCGTTATAAAATTACTTTTTACGGTTTTATTCTGCGTTTTGGCGGCAAAAGTACGTTTTTAATTCAATAAAGCAACATTCAATGTGCTTTTTTTTCGTTGAATCCCGTCAAATAGTTGATTTTTTTGGCTATGGCATATAAAAAGTCGGATAAGCGATTGATATAGGGCAATGTTTCAGACTGATTAATGTGCAGAAATTCAGCTTGTTTCATTTGTAGCATGGCTATCCATTGACGTTCTACACGTCTGCATTGTGTGCGTACCACATGAGCATGTGCAGCAAGAGAATGTCCACCAGGCAGTACAAAGCCCTTAAATAGTCCGTCCACTTCGGTATCTATGGCTTTTATTTGTGCTTCGAGTGCTTCAACGTCAGTTTTTTGTGGAGTAGGAAAATCTTGTTGGTTATCACTATTGCGGTCTACAGCCAAATTAAAGAAGAGGCGTTGTGCTTGTTCTAATAGTTGCAGTTCGTGTTGAAAGGGAATGGCAAGTTCGGCAGTAATGTCAGCTGCAAGCCATCCTATGTGACTACTAAGTTCATCGAGAGTGCCATAGAACTCAATGGCTATATGGTCTTTGTTTACACGTGTACCATCGGGAAGTGAGGTGGTGCCGTTGTCACCTTGTTTAGTAAAAATCATGGTTAAGTGTGGAATTTAAAATTCTAAGGAGCTAAAAATAATTTATGATGTAATGTGCTCGCTGCAATTCGGGTCGGTACATTATGATGCCCCAATCATAGAGGTTAAAGGTAATTTGAGCTTGGGACATACTAAGTAGCTCTTTCCAATTTGATTGTTGAATGCCATGGCCAACACCTTGCATCACTAACATGCCACCGGGTGGTAGAGCAAGTAAGTGAAGACGGGCTGTTTCGAGTGTCCAACTGCTATCCATTACTACCATGTGGGCTGAGGCTTGCAATGATGGGTCTAAAAATAGTGTGTGACAACTGCCTGCGTTGAGTAGTGCCTGTGTCAATCCGTCAGACCCAAAACCTTGTAAAAAAGCAGTGGTAGGACGCTGAAAGTTTGCTAGTCTAAACAGAAATTTGGCATCCTTCCATCTTAAACCATGTTTGCAAGGTGTGAGGTCGTAGCGTTGACGCAAGGCTTGGTAGGCATAATATGTTCCCGTTTCGTAAACTACGCCAGTTACAAAGTTAAAGGCAAAAGGAGAGTGAATGCCGTAACCACGACGGTGGCGGAAACGTTTAATCCACGTGGCGCAGCGCCTGATAGGGATGAGTTTGATGGACATAGACAGTGAGATTGCAATAAGATAGCTATGAATAGGTGGCGAAGTTACACATTTTCTTGTCATATCCCCTTGACACACAGCAGTTTGTTTGCTCAGAACCCAAAAAAGTAGTAATTTTGTGCCCAAAATAATATATAACGGCGGTTCTAATAATCGTTGGTTGCTTAGTTTAGGAGATTAAGCGTGATGAGAAGGGCTAAGTTTGTAAAGCTTTTGTCATAAGTTTATTATCTAAAAACTAAACAACTGGCATTTACTAGCAGTTGCCCATAACAGATCAACTATAATCAATGAAGAGATTTTTTTCACTGACAATGATGCTCCTTATCACTGCTGTGATGGCAGTGCAGGCGCAGGTAAATTTCAGCGTGAAGTACAAGCGCGTGAATGCAACCACCATCGACATCGTCTTTACTGGTACAGCACAACCAGGTTGGCACATTTACTCTACCAATATTGGTGAGGGTGGTCCTACCCGTGCACAGTTTGGTGTAGACAAAATTAAGGGTGCTAAACTTAAAGGCTCGCTTAAGGCAGGTCCTGGAGCCAAGACGATGCAAGACCCTATCTTTGAGATGCCCGTAACATTCTTTGAGGGTAGCGCTACGTTTACGCAGCGCGTGGAGTTGCTCGACAAAGACTATGAATTGAAAGGCTACCTTAAATATGGTGCTTGCAACGATGAGAATTGTCTTCCTCCCACAAGTGTAGATGCTAAAGTAAAGGGCACAGATGGTCCTGCACCTACAGCCGAAACTAAGGCAGAGGAGGAAAAGGCTGCACAAGAATCTGCGCAACCTCAAGCAGTAGACACATTGGGTAGCCCTACTGCAGCGGCAGATACTGCCGTAGTGCCTGTACAAGCACTTGATAGCACTGCGGTTCAAGCATTGTGGACCCCCGTAGTGAAGGAATTGAAAAGCTTTGGCGAAGACGCTAACGATGTGAGCGGTAAGGCTTGGTATTACATATTCTTCCTTGGTTTTATTGGTGGACTTATTGCACTCTGCACACCTTGTGTATGGCCTATTATCCCCATGACGGTAAGTTTCTTCTTGAAGCGTTCAGGCGATAGAAAAAAGGGTATTCGTGATGCGGTGACTTATGGCATTAGCATTGTGGTGATTTATGTAGCTTTAGGATTGATAATCACCACTATTTTTGGTGCGAATGCGCTCAACGACCTTTCTACCAATGCGGTGTTTAACATCCTCTTCTTCTTGATGTTGGTAGTTTTTGCTGCCAGTTTCTTTGGTGGTTTTGAAATTACATTGCCCAGCAAGTGGGGTGATGCTGTAGATAGTAAAGCTGAAAAGACTACGGGTTTGCTCAGTATCTTCTTGATGGCGTTTACACTTTCATTGGTTAGCTTCTCGTGTACAGGTCCTATCATTGGTTTCTTGTTGGTAGAAATCAGTACTACAGGTGGTTCAGCACTTGCTCCTACCATTGGTATGTTGGGTTTTGCCATTGCCTTGGCATTGCCTTTCACACTCTTTGCGCTCTTCCCCACATGGCTTAAGAGTGCGCCTAAGAGTGGTGGTTGGCTTAACAATGTAAAGGTTGTTCTTGGTTTCTTGGAATTGGCTTTTGCTTTGAAGTTCCTTTCGGTAGCAGACTTGGCATATGGTTGGCACATTCTTGATCGCGAAACCTTCCTTGCACTTTGGATTGTAATCTTTGCGTTGTTGGGTGTGTATTTGCTTGGTGCGATTAAATTCCCACATGATGATGAAGATGAACAGCATACTTCTGTGCCTCGCTTCTTCTTGGCGCTGATATCATTGGCTTTTGCAGTTTATATGGTACCTGGTTTGTGGGGCGCTCCTGTTAAGGCTGTAAGTGCTTTTGCTCCTCCTATGTCTACACAAGACTTTAATCTTGACCCTGTGAAGATTGAGGCTAAGTTTACAGACTATGAGGCAGGTATGGCTTATGCTCGTCAAACAGGTAAACCTGTGATGGTTGACTTTACGGGGCATGGTTGTGTGAACTGTCGTAAGATGGAGCTTGCCGTATGGCATGATGCAAAGGTGCGCGATTTGCTCACTAAGGATTATGTGCTTATTTCGCTCTATGTAGACGAAAAGGCTCCGCTTCCTGAACCTATTGAAGTAAACGAGAATGGTCAGACTACTACGTTGCGTACCGTGGGTGATAAGTGGAGTTATTTGCAACGCTCTAAGTTTGGTGCCAATGCTCAACCTTTCTATGTGTTGCTTGATAATAATGGACAACCCCTTAATTCTTCATATTCGTATGACGAAAATGTTGATAAATTTGTGGACTACTTGAAGAAGGGTTTGGAAAACTATAAGCAAGACTAAACTCTTTATAAATGAAATTAGTGCAAACCGAGTGTATGACTTGGTTTGCACTAATTTGGTTTGTAGGAGGATATGGATGGAAAAAATAAAAACAAGTTTTTCTCTTTGTACTACACTCAGTTTGCACTTTGCTGACACGAAGTTAGGCTGCACCTCAGCAATAAAAATAAAAATCCAAAGGCTTTTTATTTTGTATTGCATTCGGTTTGCACTAACTTTGTTTCACGAAGTTAGGCTGCACTTCGGTAGTCCAAAAATAAAAACAAGTTTTTCTCTTTGTACTACACTCAGTTTGCACTAACTTTGCACTTGTTATGAATCTGACATCAATCATACGCCCCGTGTTTAATAGTCGATTACGTGCTATTGAACAATACGAAAGTCGTGCCGAAGATATTCAGCGCGGCGTTCTTGAGCATTTGCTTAAAGCAGCTGCGGATACAGAATGGGGAAACCATTATAAATATAGCAATATTAGAAGTTACGAGGAATTTGCTGCTCAAGTCCCTGTAAATACTTATGAGGAATTGAAAGGGTATATAGATCGTATGCGACATGGTGAACGTAATGTGCTTTGGCCCGGATGGGTAAAGTGGTATGCAAAGTCATCGGGTACGACCAACGATAAGAGCAAGTTTATTCCTGTGAGTAAGAATGGGCTTCATGATACACATTATCAAGGTGGAACAGATGCAGTAGCACTCTACCTGCATAACAATCCATTGAGCAAACTCTTTGATGGTAAAGCCTTGATATTGGGTGGTAGTCATGCACCTAACTATAATGTGGCTGGTTCGTTGGTAGGTGATTTGAGTGCAATTCTCATTGAAAATATCAATCCGTTAGTAAACCTTGTGCGTGTTCCTTCTAAAAAAATCGCATTGCTTAGCGACTTTGAGGAAAAGCGTGACCGTATAGCCGAAATGGCAATACACAAAAATGTTACTAATATTTCGGGTGTGCCGTCATGGATGATGGCTGTGATTACTCGTATGCTCGAAATTAGCGGAAAACAATATCTCGATGAAATTTGGCCTAACTTGGAGGTATTCTTCCATGGTGGTGTAGCATTTACTCCTTATCGTGACCAATATCATAGATTGATTCGTTCTACGCACATGCATTATATGGAAACATATAACGCATCAGAAGGCTTCTTTGGTTTGCAAAACGATCCGCTTGATGCAGCCATGTTGCTGATGATAGATTATGGCGTGTTCTATGAATTTATTCCGCTCGAAGAAGTGGGAAAAACTAATCCTACAGTACTTCCGCTTTGGGCAGTGGAGAAAAATAAGAACTATGCCATTGTGATAAGTACTACTTGCGGTCTTTGGCGCTATCAGATAGGTGATACAGTGAAGTTTACATCTACTAATCCCTATAAATTTATAATTAGTGGTCGCACGAAGAGTTTTATCAATGCTTTTGGTGAGGAACTAATTGTAGATAACGCAGAGAAAGGTTTGCACGAAGCTTGTTTAAAGACAGGCGCTTCGGTGAGCGAATATACTGCAGCTCCTGTGTTTATGAACGATGAAGGTAAATGTCGTCATCAATGGGTAATAGAATTTGACAAAGAACCTGCTGACTTAGAACAGTTTGCCGAAGTGTTAGACCAGGCTTTGCAGCGCATAAACTCTGACTACGAGGCAAAGCGACATAAGGATATTACCTTGCAGCGCTTGCAACTGGTAAAAGCACGCAAAGGACTTTTCAATGATTGGCTTAAAAGCCGTGGTAAACTTGGCGGACAACATAAGGTGCCACGACTGAGTAACAATCGAGAAATTATTGAACAAGTTTTGAAACTGAATGCTTAATGTCCAATTTATAAAGTAGGTAGTCATCCTATTTATAGAACAAACTTTGAACACAATATGCTCAAACTTATTAGCAAAATACTTACTATATTAACCGCTGCGTTACTCATTGTGGCTTGTGCCAATCCTGGTTCAGGTCCTGATGGTGGACCTTTCGATGAAACTCCTCCGCGCATCGTACATATGTCGCCTGCATTAGGTGGCACAAATGAGCATACCAAAAAAGTAAGCATTGTGTTCGATGAACTTATCAAGGTAGAAAATGCACAAGAAAAGGTAATTATTTCGCCTCCGCAAGTGCAAATGCCCGAAATTAAAGTAGCAGGTAAGCGTATAACTGTGCAACTTGCTGACTCTTTGAAGGAAAATACTACCTATACAGTGGACTTTAGCGATGCGATTGTAGACACGAATGAAGGAAATGCGCTTGGTAATTTTACTTATTATTTTAGTACAGGCGCACAACTCGACACGATGCAGGTGGCAGGAAATGTGCTTAATGCCGAAGATCTTGAACCTGTAAAAGGTATCTTAGTGGGTTTGCACAGTAACTTGTCTGACTCAGCGTTTACAACATTGCCCTTCGACCGTGTGGCACGCACAGATGGAAATGGTCACTTTAGCATTAAAGGAGTGGCGCCAGGTAAATATCGCATTTATGCGTTGAAGGATATGGATGGCGACTTTAAATATGTGCGTGGCGAAATGTTTGCATTTAATCGCGAAGACATTGTGCCTTCATCATTCCCCGACATCCGTCACGATACACTTTGGGCAGACACTGTGCGCATTGATACTATAAAAAGTGTGCGATATACGCACTTCTTGCCCGATGATGTGTTGCTTCTTGCTTTTACAGAAAAAAACACCACTCGACAGTTGCTAAAATCTACACGTGAGCCCGAAAAGTTTACTACTTATTTCACGGCTCCCTCTAAGTATATTCCTGAAGTGCGTGGTTTGAATTTCGATGCCACAAATGCTTTTATGGTGGAACGTTCTGTGGGAAATGATACATTGACATATTGGCTACGCGATACAGCTCTTGTGAATCAAGATACTTTGGCAATAGCCTATACTTATGAAGCAACTAACGATTCGACCTCGCAAACTTATATGCGGACTGATACGCTTGAATTAGTGCCACAGTTCTCGTATGCCAAACGCCAAAAGTTTGCAGCCGAAGATTTGGCTAAATGGCGAAAAGCTCTCGAAAAAAGACATAAAGATGGTGACTTTTCGCAAGAAACTCCACCTGTTAAACCCTTGGCATTAAAGTGTTCAGCGCGAATGGACATGAAGCCCGACCAAAACATTCACTTTACACTTGCCGAGCCAGCTATAAAGATAGATACTACCGCATTCCACCTTTATGTGAAGGTGGATAGTACCTATCAAGAGGCAAGGTTTAAACTTGAATCAGACTCATTACGCTTGCTCAATTACACACTGAGGGCTGAATGGCGACCTGGACAAGAGTATGTGCTTAATGTTGACTCGGTTGCCGTAGAAGGTATTTCGGGAAAGGTAAACAAGACGTTAGACATGAAATTTCGCATCAATACAGCCGATGCTTATGGTTCTCTTTTCCTCGTGATTCCTGATGCTCCTACGAATGCTGTGGTACAACTGCTTAATACGAGTGGAAAGTTTGTAAAGCAGATAAAGGTGGAGAATGGTCGTGCAGACTTCTTCTATATATCGCCTAATGATTATTACGTGCGACTCTTTAACGACCGTAATAATAACGGAAAGTGGGACGAAGGATGCTATTCTGAAGATCGCCAAGCAGAGGAAGTATATTACTATCCGCAAAAGTTTAGCGTACGTGCTAATTGGGATATTGAGCAAAATTGGCAAATTAAGGCCTTACCGCTCAACGAACAAAAGCCACGCGAACTTATTAAACAAAAAGAACAAGAAAAGAAAACACCCAAAAGTCGCAATGCTGAACGCTTAAGAAATAAGCAAGGCTAAAAAACTTTGTGTTTCTATTCGCAATAAAACAGTGCTACTTAGGGTAAACCACAAAAACATTTAGCGCTTATGAAAAAAATAATGCTTTTATTGCTGTTCGTTCTTTCGGGATTGAGCGCAAATGCACAATGCTCATCGAGCAATAGTGCTTTTAAGAGTGGTGAAACGCTTATTTACGACCTCTATTTTAACTGGAAATTTGTTTGGATAAAAGTAGGTTCTGCTTCAATGAACACCACACAAACAGTGTATGGGGGGCATCCTGCTTATCGCAGTTATCTTATTACGCGTGGTTCAAAGACTGCAGACAATATCTTTGTGATGCGCGATACCCTAATGAGTTACATGGGGCTCGACCTTGTGCCCAAATACTACATAAAAAAAGCGTTAGAGGGTAAAACCTATCGCAAAAATGAGGTGTGGTATAGTTATCCCAATGGGCAATGCAAAATAAAAATGCGTTATCAGCGCGACAAAAATCCTGCTAAGTATTCAAACCACATAAGCAAGTATTGTGGTTTTGACATGATAAGCATGTTGATGCGTGCGCGTTCTTTCTCTGCCGACAAGATGAAGGTGGGACATCGCATCAACTTCTTAATGCCTGACGGTCACACTTGTGAGTGGAAGAGCATTATTTATCGTGGAAAAAAGACGTTTAAGATGGAGAATACAAACGTGAAATATCGTTGTCTCGTTTTCTCTTTTGTTGAAAAAGAAAAAGGCAAAGAGAAAGAAATCGTTACGTTCTATATTACAGACGATAAGAACCATATTCCTGTGCGTCTTGACATGAATCTTAACTTTGGTTATGCCAAAGCTTTCTTAAAGGGGGCAAGTGGACTACGTAATCCACAAACGGCTAAGATTAAGTAGAGGGAACAAAATAAAAACCTAAAAAAACAAGCTAACTATGGCACAAAAACTGGAACAAACACAGGCGGCAGTGCAAACGCAACAACTGTCGACCATGCAAGTGGCAGTGGCCAAGTTGGTGGAATTACCCATCACCGAACTTGCCACCCGTGTGCGTGACGAAATGGTGGATAATGCAGCACTTGAAGAGAGTGATGCAGACCATTTTGCCGATAACACTGCTGACAATTCTGCAGATATGGGTAACGATATGGGTGCCTCAGATGCTGATGATAAAGCAAATGATGACATTGATGCACCCAATGCTTACGAAGATACTGAAAACTATGGGCGTGAAGCCGATGCTATGGGCGACTATTTCTCGGCAGACGATGTACCAAGTTATTTGCAACAACGTGCTGAGGCTGAACGTGACCGCACAGAAATTCAGTTTGCAGGTAGCACTTCCTTTTACGAAGAACTGCAACGTCAAATAAGTGAGCACAACTTAAATGAACACGAGGAGCAGGTGATTGAATATATCATAGGTTCACTCGATGAAGACGGACTCTTACGCAAAGATACCGAAGTGATTGCTGATGAGTTGGCCATTTATCATAATGTAAATACAAGCAAAGCAGAGATAGACCATTTGCTCAGTGTGCTTCAAACCTTTGAGCCTCGTGGAATAGGGGCTCGTTCATTGCAAGAGTGTTTGCACATACAACTAACAGATTCTGAACAACGTAGTCCTTACACCCCCTTGGCGCTTGCTGTGGTTGACCGTTGTTTTAAGGACTTTGTAAATAAACATTGGGATGTGGTAAAGCGTCGTCTTGAAATGGACGATGAAACCTTTGAACATGTGCGCCATTTATTGGTACACCTCAATCCACGTCCAGGCAGTGCACTTAACGAATCGACTGTAGCCACAGCACCAACTGTGGTGCCCGACTTTTATGTAAGTGTAACCGATGATAATGAATTGCAGGTATCACTCAATAATGGTGATGTGCCAGAGTTACAAGTAAGTCCTGCCTTTTGTGATAGCATCAAACAGTATGGTGCCAATAAAAGCAAGCTTTCGCGCGAGCAAAAAGATGCCTATACTTATGCTCGTCAAAAGGTAGATGCTGCACAATCGTTTATTAATTTGTTAAAACGTCGTCGTGAAACGCTTCTTTCGGTAATGCGTGTCATTGCTCACAAACAAAAAGCGTTTTTTGTGAACGATGATGATGAAAACGAATTGATACCGCTCACCCTTAAAGAAGTGGCAGAGGTGGTTGGTGTCGATATTTCTACAGTTTCGCGCGTTACTAATAGCAAGTATGTGCAAACTCTTTATGGCACCTATCCTCTAAAATTCTTTTTCTCGTCACAATTTACGACAAGCGATGGTGACGAACTCTCTGCACGTAAAGTGAAGGCTGCTCTTCGAGATCTTATAGAGGCAGAGGATAAAAAACATCCTTTATCAGACGAAGCCCTCGCTGTGCAACTTAAAGCCCAAGGATATAATGTGGCACGACGCACTGTAGCCAAATATCGAGATATGTTGGGTTTGCCCACTGCAAGATTGAGAAAGGGATAAGTAAAGTAACAAGTAATATGGGATTGAGAATATGAAAACTCCTCCCAATAAAAATAATTCAATGACTGAAACGATTACACATACAATGCCGTCCCAACCCTCCATCAAAAAGGGAAAAGGTGAGGCTGGAAGCACCAAAGTAGACAGTCGAATGCTTATTTTGGCAGCCCATTTTGTGTCGATGCTCTACGCACCGTTCTATCTACCAGTAGTGGCGTTTATGGTGTTATTCATCTTCAGTTATCTAAACTTGTTGCCTTTGCAAACCAAGATAGTACTTACACTCATCGTGTATTTTTTCACCATCTTGTTACCCCACTTTACCATTTATCTCTATCGCAAGTTTAATGGTTGGACCCGACATCAAATGAGCAAGCGCGAACGTCGTTTTGTGCCTTACATACTGAGCATTATCAGCTATGGTGCTTTGCTATATTTGCTCTATAACATACACATGCCTCGTTTTGCAATGGGGGTGGTAGGCGGTGCCTTAGTCATACAAATTGTATGTGCTTTGGTCAATAGTCGCATAAAAATCAGTACACATGCAGCGGCTTCAGGTGGTGTGATAGGCGCACTTATGGCATTCTCTTTTATTTTTGCCTTTAACCCTATAGGGTGGCTTTGCCTTGCCATTTTGCTTTGTGGAATGGTTAGTACAGCCCGCCTCATATTGCGTCAACACACTTATGCAGAGATAGGGTGGGGAGTCGTTGTGGGCATTGTCAGTGGTTTTGTAAGCATCTTACTCATATAAAGAAAAAATATTGCCGAAAGGCATAGCATATTAACTAATTAGCAATTTTAAAAATATGACACCTATAGTAAGCATCATCATGGGTAGCACTAGCGATCTACCCGTTATGGAAAAAGCAGCTAAGTTTCTTGAAGAAATGCAGATTCCCTTCGAGATGAATGCCCTTTCGGCACATCGTACACCTGCCGAAGTTGAAGATTTTGCTCGTGGAGCCAAAGAACGTGGCTTGCGTGTAATTATTGCAGGTGCAGGCATGGCAGCAGCATTGCCTGGCGTAATAGCAGCTAGCACCACATTACCCGTTATTGGTGTACCTATTAAGGGTATGCTCGACGGACTTGATGCAATGCTTTCTATCATCCAAATGCCTCCTGGAATCCCTGTAGCCACCGTTGGTGTTAATGGTGCGCAAAATGCAGCTATCCTTGCTGCAGAAATGCTAGCTTTGAGTGATGAGGTTGTAGCACAGCGTCTTGTTGCATATAAGGAAGGACTCAAGCAGAAAATTGTTAAGGCCAATGCCGATTTTGCTGAGGTGAAGTATCAGTTTAAGACAAACTAAGGTTTATAAGGGAAGTTCTAAGGTTATAAACTTATTTTGGTTACTTATTACTTCCCTTTCTCTATTTCTTCCTTAATACTTCTCAAACATGAGCATATTCAATTATAATCCGCGTCATTCTCATCATGTAAACGTGGGTAATCGTCCCTTAGGAGGCGACAATCCTTTGCGCATACAGAGTATGACCACAACTGCTACTACCGACACCGAAGGAAGTGTGCGACAGTGCATTGCTATTTTCGATGCTGGAGCAGACTACGTGCGACTTACCACACAAGGTACAAGAGAAGCCGAAAACTTACGCAATATTAAAGCAGAATTGCGTAAATTAGGTTACGACCGTCCACTTGTGGCAGATGTACACTTTAATCCCGCTGTGGCAGATGTGGCAGCTACTATTGTAGAAAAAGTGCGCATCAATCCCGGAAACTACGTAGACCCCGCCCGTCAGTTCAAGCAACTTGAATATACCGACGAGGAATATGCTGCTGAGTTACACCGCCTTGAAGAACGCTTTACCAAACTTCTCAATATTTGCAAAGAACATCACACAGCTTTGCGCATTGGCGTAAACCATGGTTCACTTTCAGACCGCATCATGTGTCGTTATGGCGATACACCTTCGGGCATCGTGGAAAGTTGTATGGAGTTCTTGCGTGTATGTGTTAAAGAGAATTTTACAGACGTTGTTATCTCTATTAAAGCTTCAAACACACAAGTTATGGTGCGCTCCGTACGTTTGCTTTGTGCCAAAATGCAGATGGAACACATGGACTTTCCCTTGCATCTTGGCGTAACCGAAGCAGGCGAGGGTGAAGATGGTCGCATTAAGAGTGCTGTAGGCATTGGTGCATTGCTTGCCGATGGCATTGGTGATACTTTGCGTGTAAGTCTTAGCGAAGCACCCGAGGTTGAAGTTCCTGTAGCTTATAAACTTGCTTCGTATGTGGTGAAACGTGCGGGACATCCCGAGATTCCTGCTACTGAGGCTCCTCAGTTTTGTTACGAAAATCCTGTGCGTCGTCGCACACAGCCTGTGGGAAATATAGGTGGCGACAATGTGCCCGTAGTCATCTCTACACGTTTGGATGGTAACACTGCTATTGCAGAGAATCAGCCCACCCCCGATTATCTTTATCTTGGTCGTAATCTTCCCAATGCCGATAAGCGTACACCGGGCATAGGTTATATTGTAGATGCAGATGTGTGGAAGGGTGAAGAGGGTACATATCCTGTATTTACTCCCAAGTTCTTGATGGCCATGCCTTCGTGTACAGCCAAAGTTAAGTTCTTGTTTCTCACTTATCTCGACCTTACAGACGAGGTTAAAGCCTTATTGCGCACAGTTCCTGGCATCGTAATCATAGCACAGAGCAATCACCAAAATCGCTTGGGCGAACAACGTGCTTTGGTTCATGAACTATGGCGCGAAGAATTGCCTGTTCCTGTTATATTCTTCCAGCAATATCGTTTAGGCGAGAACCAAAAGGAAGACTTTCAACTGCAGGCTGCAGCCGATATGGGAGCACTTATGTTTGACGGGCTTACTGATGGCATTATGCTCTTTAATCAAAAGCCTGAAGACGATCGTTCTTTACCCATTGATGTGCAAGACGCTACCGCTTTTGGCATATTGCAAGCAGCTCGTTTGCGCACAACCAAAACTGAGTATATAAGTTGCCCTGGTTGTGGTCGTACTCTCTATGATCTTCCTGGTACCATTGCACGTATTAAGGCTGCAACAGCGCATTTAACAGGCTTGAAAATTGGTATTATGGGTTGCATTGTCAATGGTCCTGGCGAAATGGCTGATGCCGACTATGGCTATGTGGGTGCTGCTCGTGGCAAGGTGAGCCTTTATCGTGGCAAAGTGTGTGTGGAGAAGAATATTCCTACCGAACAAGCTGTCGATAAATTGCTCGAACTCATTGAGAGCGATGCTCAAAAGCGCGAAAATATTTAATAAAAAGAATACTTTTAGTTCATTCATGTAAATGCCTTCTAAACATTTACAAACTTTGTGGAAACAGTGTGTCTGTGAAGATGCGCTGTTTTCTGTTTTTTGTTATAGTATCATGGATACCTTACACATTGCTAATTTGTGGATGTTATTTTTCTATGTAATATGTAATAAGCTATAACTTCTTATTTCACTCTGCGGTTCAACTGATTATTTGCTTTTTGCGGTTTAGACTTGCCTACGCGTTTGCCCGAACCTTTTTTTGTTGCCTTTGCTTTAAAGGCAAACGGATTGTGAGAATCTTTTTTGCGTTGTAATGTCATAAGAGAATATCAGATTGTTGAATTCAAATAAAGAGGCGTACGCCCAAGTAGGCGTCAACTACAACTCTTAGTGCAAAATTAAAAACAAATATTTGGCTATGTTGAAAGTAACACCTATTTTTGTCCGTGCTAACCCCTAAATTTTAGAATATCATGGAAATAATAAGCAATTTGACACAACTATTGGCTTCGCCCACAGGGCAGATAGGCATAGTGGTAGTCGTGTTTGCATTGACAATCATTGCATTTATTGCCGACAAAGTGCGTAGCGACATTGTGGCACTCTGTTCGTTGGCATTGTTACTTGTAACAAACGTGCTTACTCCCGCTGAGGCCTTAGCAGGCTTTTCAAACTCGGCAGTAGTGATGATGATTGGTCTCTTTGTTGTGGGAGGTGCCGTGTTTCAAACGGGATTGGCTCGCATCATCTCGGGACGATTACTTAAATTAGCTGGCACAAGCGAGATAAAACTTTTTTTTCTCGTAATGTTAGTGACCAGTGTGGTGGCTGCTTTCGTAAGCAACACAGGTACTGTGGCATTGTTATTGCCCATCATCTTAGCCATGTCGAAGTCAGCAGGCATTAGTCCTTCCAAATTAATGATGCCCTTGGCATTTGCCAGTTCTATGGGTGGTATTCTTACCCTAATTGGCACACCGCCTAACTTGATTGTCGACGGATATTTGCGTGATAACGGACGTGAAGGTTTTGCCTTCTTCGACTTTCTACCTATCGGAATTATCTGTTTGGGTGTAGGACTCATATTGCTTTATCCCTTGTGCCGCATATTCTTAGGCAAAAAAAGTCGTGTAGCAGAAGAAAATGCAAACGATGATACGTTAGCAGCTTTGCTCCACGATTATCATATAGCAGACCTTGTTTTTCGTTTGCAAGCACAAAGTGGTAGTTCACACTTGGTGGGAAAAACCGTGGGTGAATTGGGCATCCGTCAGCAATACGGAATCACAATTCTCGAAGTACGTCGTGCCAATCGCACCGTCTTTAGCTCTAACATACAAGAGTCGGTAAGTGCCGATACCATCTTGCAGGCAGACGATACGTTCTATGTGCTTGGTCACCGTGAACAGGTAGAAAAGTTTGCAGCTGAACATAACCTTTCGGTTTACGAAGATGTGGAACGTGAGGGAAAAGGCAAACTCGATTTTTATGAAATTGGTTTGGCTGAAGTTCTTATTTCGCCCGACTCTTCACTTATCAATCGTTCATTGCGTAAAGCTAACTTTAAGGAGCGCTTTGGTGTGAATGTATTGGCTATCAAGCGTCAAGGCAAATACCTTTTCGACAACGTGCTCGATAACGTGGTTAAAAATGGTGATATGATATTGGTGCATGGCGAATGGAAGGGCATTGAAAGCATGGCAAAGAAAAATCGCGAGTGGATTGTAATAGGTTCGCCCACTGAGGATGCCGAGAGTGTGGCTCTCGATCACAAAGCGCCCCTTGCAGCAGCCATCATGTTGCTCATGGTGCTGTTCATGGTTTTTGCCGATCATATAGGTGTGAAACCTGTGGCTGTAGTTATTATAGCAGGCTTACTAATGGTGCTTACGCGCTGTGTGCGCAGTGTGGATGCAGCCTACAAAATGATAGGGTGGGAGAGTATTGTGCTCATTGCAGCTATGATGCCTATGAGTACTGCGCTGTCAAAAACAGGAATCTCAGCGTGGATAGCCACTTCATTGGTTGAGGGCTTACATGCTTATGGTCCTATTGCTGCTATGGCAGGTGTCTATGTAGTAACTTCTGTGCTTAGCACGTTTATCAGCAACTCTGCCACAGCTATTCTTGTAGCGCCTATTGCTTGGGCTGCTGCAACGCAATTAGGTGTTTCGCCTACTCCATTTATGATGACAGCAGCAGTAGCTGCAAGTGCATGTTTTGCCACACCTATTTGTACACCGCCCAATGCGATGGTGATGAATGCAGGACATTACAACTTTATGGATTACGTAAAGGTGGGTCTGCCCTTGCAAGTCATTATGGGCATTGTGGCTATCTTGGTCATTCCACTATTCTTCCCATTTTAACATGGAAGATGCTGCGTGAATAGTAGTAATAAAAAATACAGAAAACCCATAAAACACAACTAATATGAAAAAGATTTCAACACTTTGTATTGCTTTGCTGTTGGCCTTTGTAGGCACAGTTGTAGCACAAGCACAGTCGTTTAGCTATGGTATTGTAGCCGGTTATAACTTGACTAAATTGACGTATTCGGGTAGTGCCAAAGAAAACTTTAGCTCAGACAATAAGTCGGGTTGGTTCATTGGTCCTAAGGTAGAGTTCAACACCGTTATCGGTCTTGGCGTGGACGCTTCTTTGCAATATTCACAGCGCAAGCTCAATATTAGCGAAGATGTGTACGACGAGTCAGACGAAGTAGTAGGTGAACTTTCTCACTCAAAGACTTACCGCACCATCGAAATTCCTATCAACGTGCGTTACAACGTAGGTTTGGGCAAGATGGCAAGCGTGTTTGTTTACACAGGTCCGCAGTTTGGTTTTCCCTTACAGAGCATGAAGTGGGAAGACTTTGGCACAGGTTCAAACTTTAGCAAGGAAAAGATGAACACCACTTGGAATATTGGTGCGGGTGTACGTTTGCTCAAGCATCTCGAAGCTAGTGTTGGTTACAACTTTGCACTCAGCAAGGCTGGTTCTGCCATCTTGAATAACTTTGGTATGGAAACAGGTTCAGGCTCTAATAAGGAATTGAAGTATAGAACCAATACCTTCCAAGTACAAGTAGCTTATATGTTTTAAATAAAGATTAAGGGTGAAGGGTTAAGTAACTGCATGGTCGCTTAGCATTTCACCCTTCTCACTAAAATACTTTTTAAAAATGCTTAGATTAAATTGTTTCTTCCAGGCAAACGAGGGTAAGTATGAAGAAGCCCTTCAAGCCGCCATTGCCCTTACTGCAGCATCGCTTAAGGACGAAGGTAACATTGCTTACGACACATTCGAAAGTGCCACACGTCCCGACATATTTATGATTTGCGAAACTTGGCAAGACGAAGCTTCGCTCAAAAAACACATGGAAGCCGAACATTTTAAGCTTTATGTAGGTCAACTCGAACAACTCGGCACACTGAAACTCGAACAGTTTACTTTCCCCGAAAAGTAAAGGTCGTTTTTGTTTAGAACAACCCTTCAAAAACTTGACCAACATACTGTTAGTGAAGCGAGAAATCCCGCATTTGTAGTGCATTAGACTATGAATGCGGGATTTCTATTGTTAAAAAAAGAGTAATTATCGTATGCTCCCTAATTTTGTTGTACATTTGTACGAATTTAGGTGTATTATACCTATCTCAGTTAAAACAGAGAAATAACAAAGAACATGAAAAAAAGACGTTCGGCAGGACAGTTCGGCACGATAACCACTTGCATCAGCACCACACTTGTGTTGGTGTTGCTTGGCATTGTAGTGCTTTTTGTAACAATGGGAAATAATGCCAGTCAACAGTTGCGCGAAGGCTTAACTGTTGAGGTTATGCTTAGTGATAGCATCACATCTGGCGACCAAATAACCACACAACGCGCATTGCAACAAGCACCTTATTCGCGCAGAGTGGATTATATTTCGAAAGAACAAGGCATTCGCGAACTTAACGAAGCCATGGGGGGGGATATAGGCACGTTTGAAGGCTCAAGTCCTGTGCCTGCAGAGTTCGAAGTCTATCTAAAATACGACTATGCAAACTTAGACAGTTTGCGACGTTACGAAAAAAGCATGATGGCTCTGCCTGGTGTAACCGAAGTAAACTATCCACACGAAATGATGGAAAGTCTCGACCGCACCATACCTGCTGTAGGCTTAGGTCTGCTCGTAGTGGCAGCCTTGCTCACTTTGGTTTCGTTCTCGCTAATCAATAACACCATACGTATGAGCATTTATGCACGTCGTTTTAGCATTCACACCATGAAATTAGTGGGTGCAAGTTGGTCGTTCATACGTCGTCCTTTTATTTGGCAAGCCATGCGCATTGGTTTTGTAGCAGCAGTATTAGCAGGTTCGTTGCTTGGTGGTGCTATGTACTATCTGCAGTTTGAGGCAGGTGCAGGCGACATTTATCTCAATACGCTTATCAATCCCATGGTATGGATTGCAACACTTGGTTGCATCTTCGTGTGTGGTTTAGTGCTTACGGCTTGGTGTGCATACGTTTCGGTAAATCGTCATCTACGCATGACGAGCAATAAAATCTATACGCATTAGTAGTTCACAAGCATAATAGGTTTGGCATAAACAAGGCATTGCTTATCCATCCCAACTTTATTTTTGTCAGAAAAAAATAATAACAACATAATACATTAAAGTACAATGAAATCTACTGCAAAGAAGGTATTTGCCTTCGACCGCATGAACTTCATCCTCTTGGCCATAGGCATGGCTATAGTGATTATCGGCATGGTTTTAATGTCGGGCACAGGTTCAGACGAGAGCACTTTCGATCCTTCAATCTTCGATGCACGCCACATCAAGGTGGCACCTGCAGTGTGTCTTTTTGGCTACCTCTTTATGGTGTATGCCATCGTTCGCCGCCCTCGCGACAAAAAAGAAAATGTAGTTGAAAACAAAGAGACTACAACAAACGAAGAAGCCTAATATTTTGCGTTGTTTAGAACCCATTCTACTGCTGTTCTAAATAACCAAATTCATTAAAATCAGTATAAGATGAACACTATTCAAGCCCTGCTTATGGGCTTGCTGCAAGGTCTTACGGAATATTTGCCCGTGAGTAGCAGCGGACACCTCACAATAGCTTCCACCCTTTTTGGCATTGATGGCGAAGAAAACATGCTTTTCACCATCATGGTACACGTGGCAACTGTGCTTAGCACTATCGTGATATTAGGTGGCGAAATTTGGAAAATCATCAAAGGCATGTTTGGTCCACTCAACAATGGTGCCCAAGGTCTTAATCGCTTAAATCCCGATCAGCGCTACGTGCTCAACATTTTGGTGTCAATGATACCTATTGGCATCGTGGGTGTATTCTTTAAAGAACAGGTTGAGGCTATCTTTGGTTCTGGCATGACCATTGTAGGCATCTGCCTGTTGGTCACTGCTTTGTTGCTGACATTTTCATACTATGCTCGTCCACGCGAACGTGAGAATATCTCTTTAGGTCACGCCTTTATCATCGGTTTGGCACAAGCCATTGCCGTATTGCCTGGTTTAAGTCGTTCGGGTTCAACCATCGCAACAGGTTTGATGTTAGGAGAGAAGAAAAGCAACATGGCACAATTCTCATTCCTTATGGTGATTCCCCCCATCCTTGGCGAGGCATTGCTCGATGTGCTTAAAATGGTAAAGGGTGAATCATTAGGTGCAGAATTTGGTTGGTTACCCCTCACCGTAGGTTTCTTGGCAGCATTCATCTCGGGCTGTGTAGCTTGTAAGTGGATGATTGGCATTGTTAAGAAGGGTAAACTCATCTACTTTGCATACTATTGTGCTATTGCGGGTGTAATCTCTTTGATTTACGGTCTCGTAGCATAGTTTTTGATGTTTTTTTGAGGCAGTCTTAGTTCATCAACAAACACTACAGCTCCTTCAAAAAAGCCAAAACGCTTTCTCACCCATCCCATTACATGGCAAAAAAAGAAATCAAGACAGACTATATATTGCCCGACGCAGCCATGCAACAGCTTGCAGGCGACGAAGCGCAGCAGTTTAGTTCTTTACAAGTGTTGAAGGACTTTATTGCAAACCCCGACCTTCCTACCGAAGATGGCAATCCCTTAGCGGGAGGCATTTTGCCTTGCATCATGGCGTTCGATAAGCCCTTGCACCTTACCTCCTTTCAGTTGGTAGCAAAGGTGCGTTGGTTACTTACCCGAGCTTTGGGCAAAAAGAAAATCAAAATAGGTCATGCCGGAACGCTCGACCCTCTTGCCACAGGCGTGATGGTTATTTGTACTGGTCGTGCCACAAAGCTCATAGAGCAAATGCAGGCTGGCGTAAAAGAATATTACGCTACTGTGCAATTAGGTGCAACCACGCCAAGTTTCGACCTCGAACATCCTATAGACCAAACATTCCCTACGGAGCATATTACCGAGGAAATGGTGCGTGAAGCATTAAAGACCTTCGAGGGCGACATTATGCAAGTTCCTCCAGCATTTTCAGCATGTAAAGTCGAAGGCAAACGTGCATACGATATGGCTCGCAGTGGCAAAGAAGTGCAACTTAAAGCAAAACCCTTGCGCATAGAGCAAATAGAACTAACAGAGTGTCACCTTGAGCGTAACGAAATAACCATTCGAGTGGTTTGTTCTAAGGGTACCTACATCCGTGCTTTAGCTCGCGACATTGGCATAGCTCTCAATAGTGGCGCACACTTAACAGCCTTACGTCGTACCCGAGTGGGCATTTTTAACATTGATAGATGCTTTACACTCAACGACTTTGAGGATGCTTTAAAATCCTAAAACCCCAACCCCCAAATCTTCAAGATAAACACATGAAACTTTCTCAATTCAAATTCAAACTTCCTGAAGAGAGCATTGCAAAATATCCTGCCCCTCATCGTGATGAGTGCCGCATGATGGTACTTCATCGCAAGACAGGCGAAATTGAACACCTTATGTTCAAGGATTTGCTTACCTTCTTCGACGAAAACGACGTGTTTGTGTTCAACGACACCAAGGTGTTTCCTGCACGCCTTTATGGTAACAAAGAAAAAACGGGGGCACGCATTGAGGTATTCCTCTTGCGTGAGCTCAATCAAGAACTCCGTCTTTGGGACGTTTTGGTAGATCCTGCACGTAAAATACGTATTGGTAACAAACTTTATTTTGGCGAGGACGACTCTATCGTAGCCGAAGTCATCGACAATACTACTAGCCGTGGACGTACTTTGCGTTTCCTCTATGATGGAGACCACGACGAGTTTAAAAAATCGCTTTATGCTTTGGGCGAAGCTCCTATTCCTCGTTTTGTAGGTCGTGAAAGCGAACCCGAAGACTTGGAACGCTTCCAGTGCATCTTTGCAAAGCACGAAGGGGCTGTTACCGCTCCTACTGCAGGTATGCACTTCTCGCGCGAGATGATGAAGCGTATGGAAATCAAGGGCATTGAACAAGCATTTATCACCCTTCACTGTGGTTTGGGCAACTTCCGCAATACCGATGTAGAAGATCTCACAAAGCATAAGATGGACTCTGAGCAAATGTTTGTCAACGCTGAATGCTGTAAAATGGTAAACAAGGCAAAAGACAATGGCCACAAGGTGCTTGCTGTGGGCACAACCGTGCAGCGTGCGCTCGAGGCTTCGTGCAGCACAGACGACCGCATTAAGGAGTTTGAAGGATGGACCAACAAGTTTATCTTCCCTCCCTACGACTTCCATGTGGCAGATGCAATGCTCTCAAACTTCCACTTGCCTTATTCCACTTTGCTCATGCTCACTGCAGCCTTTGGCGACTACGACTATACAATGCACGCCTACGACGAAGCTTTGAAGCACGGCTATAAGTTCGGTCCTTTCGGCGATGTAATGCTCATCATCGACTGATTTTTGGCAAAAGCAAAAAACGCTTGAATATTTTGATCACATACATTTTATAAATAACGAGGTTTTAAAACTGTCATTCACCATGAATAGCAGTTTTAAAACCTCGCTTTTTTGTTTATACCACATGCTTTATCTCTCATTAGGCACAAACTTGGGCGACCGTTACGACAATATAGATCGTGCCATTTTTCTTATTAAGCAACGCTTAGAAAACGTCACGATGGTTGCGCCTTCCATTGAAACAGCCCCCGTTGGTTTTGAGTCGAAAAACAATTTTCTCAATACCGTGGTTGAGGTTGAAACGAAAAAGTCTGTCGAAGAAATTTTGCACATCACGCAAAGCATCGAACAAGAAATGGGGCGTACGCAAAAGAGCGTAGATGGCAAATATCACGATCGCATCATCGACATCGATATATTGTTTTATGATGACATAGAAGTGCATACCCCTCAGTTGCAATTACCTCATCCACATATAGCACAACGCCTTTTTGTGCTCGAACCTTTGGCACAAGTAAATCCCGATTTGGTTCACCCTTATTACGGAAAAACAATCGCTCAACTCCTTGCTGAACGTGAATGTTGTAGCATTGATGTGTTATCTGTTTCAGAGGTTACTCCTCAGCTTTGTATACGCATCAACCAACTACTTGCGCAACTCAGCACGTCGGCACATGCCTTGACGGTTGAAGAATTAACTACATTGTGTAGCGAAAACAATTCTAATACAGACATATACTTGCTCCGTCTTGCCAATAACGAACTCGTAGGCATGGCAACTTTGAGCTATTGCCACTTGATTACTGGCACAAAAGCATGGGTCGAAGATGTAGTGGTTGACGAAAAAGAGCGTGGTAAGGGTTTAGCTCGCATATTACTTACCCATTTACAAGCCGAAGCACGTAATCATGGTGTCGATAGTTTAAATCTTACCTCGCGTCCCAATCGTGAATCAGCCAACCATCTTTATCGCAGCATGGGATTTGAACCACGCGAAACAAATGTCTATAAAATGAAGTTCTAAGTTCTTCCGTGTAGAAAAAAAGCACAATCAGAACAAAACTCTAATGATGCCTTAGGGTAGAGTTTTCAAAATCCCCAAAATATTCTGCACGATCTTATCGGATTTTGATGTCGATAAGGGGCATGATTAAATGGGTTACTCCGTTAGGTAGGGTGTTCAAAATCCATGATTTTTTCTGCATGGTTTTGATAAAAAATTGATATCGTAAATAGTTGAGATTCAACAATAACAAACGCGGGAAACGCCTCAATTCGTGTATTATTTTAATGGGTTACCCCGTTAGGGGTGAGATAA
>UQQN01000003.1 GCA_900543155.1 uncultured Prevotella sp. | reverse complement strand
ACCCTGGACCCACTGATTAAGAGTCAGTTGCTCTACCAACTGAGCTAAGAGTGCAAATCTTATTTCCGTTTTGCGAGTGCAAAAGTACGAATTTCTGTGTGTTTGACCAAACAATATTGAAGTTTTTTTGAAAAAAGTTTTTCTTTTGTTGCCATTTTATGGTCTGTTTTTTGCTTTGACTAATTGAGTATCAACATAAAAGAAAGCTTGAGAGTAAAAGACCAAAGTCTTTAACACTCAAGCTTATATTTGACAACTGCTATTTTATAGCAAAGCAATATATGACTTATTTACCAAACAATTTAAAGATATTGGCGCCTTGATAATAATGCTTTAGTATGTCGTTATATGCATAACCTTTATCTGCCATCACTGCTGCACCTATTTGACAAAGTCCTACACCATGTCCCCATCCAGCACCAATAAGTGTGAAGGTTTTAGGAATATTGGTTTGTGCATCCACTTCATGGCGTTCTACTATGAAAGCAGAGCTATAAAGGTGACTGTCGGACAACAGACGCCGGATTTCTAATTCCTTACCCACGATAAGTTCGCCTTCTGTACCCACAATACGCAGACGTATAAGACGTCCACTTGCACCACGCTCTACAGGTTGTAGGTCGATAATATTGCCAAACTTCTGCTCCGTACGCTCTTCTATGAGCTGACGAACTTTTTCTTGCGAGAGTTCTACACGCCAACGATAAAAGTCTGGTGTTTCTTGATCATATGAATTAAGCACTTGGGCTAAGAGTTTTTTATCATTGGTATTGCAAAACGCCTTGGGCTCTGTACGAATCCAACGCTCTGCTTCCTCCTCATTAGTCAAATCGGGCAAAGATTCATTGTTGTCTACATCACAGTATACGGGTTGTAAGTAAGCAAAATCTTCATTACCCCAACAACTGCTATAACGCTCACTAATGCCCCCACAACTCTTTGAAAAACGTGTATCGCACAGTTTACCTTCGAACATCAACACTTCACCTGCGGTTGATACCACTGCTTCGTGTACTTGTGGGAGTGTGGCACGTGTAATGCCTTGGTAACGTTGACAATGATCGTCAGCACACACATCATAAAGGGTGTGATCTGAACGGTCGTGCCATTTAACAGACTCGCCAGGATGGTGTACGAAGTTAAAGAAATCACCTGGTCGGCCTTCACCTTGTAGGCGGTTTAACATTTGACTATATACCCAACTACGGGATACTACTGCATGAGTTTTAAGTAAGCCGAGCGAAGAAGTAGCATTCATCTCTGACGAGATAACACTTTCTAGGTACTCTTCTACAGGCAATTCGTTAATTACAACCAACTTTTCTTCGTCTACAATCAAGCGTAAACGTCCCTTGAAGGTTTGATCTTCTTGGCGTTGCCAATGAAAACCTATGCCAATGGTCACGTTCTGCAATATAAACGAACATGTGGCTTCATCCTCGGGTATAAAGGTGAGTTCGCTATAAATATTGCCATTCCACGCAATGCCTCCCTCTGTGCAGCAAACCTCTTGCTGGTCTGTAATAGTTTCGCCCTTAGCAGTAAACTTGCCATTGAGTTTAAAGCATACCTTTTCTGTATGCATAATGCCTACACTAATGTCGCGATCTTGCAATGATTTAAGCAAAGCATTCTCAGTTTTCACACCTTCGCCATCATTGCCTTTGTTAACCATGCGCGAATTAGCACGATTATGCAATTTACGTGCGATTGCCGACATCTCACTTTCACTAATCGTAACCTCGCGCAGGATATTAGCTGCTGCATGAGCCGTAAGACATTTGTAATCGACTTCTCTTGGCGTAATAATAAGTCCACCCATATCAATAGATCCAGGACTTATAAGCAGTTGATTCTTACCTTCGGCATAGTAACAATCTGGGCGATGTTTTTTACGTACAAAGATAACTGATACAATATGGTCGGGAGCTGAAGGACCGCCTTCTTGTCGCCATGAAAGAATATTCAAGTCGGGTTCAGGTTGCTTATCTGCTATAGGTAACACCTCCATCAATTTATTAAAGAGAATGGGTGTTTGTTTGCAAGCAGGACCTTGAATTACAAAAGCCGGACAAACATATCCACGTAACATAAAGATGCCACCTGTTTTGGGGTCGTAACCTTGTTCTTCAAGATCGGCTTCCTCATCCTTTGTCGAAGGATAAACGCGTTGTAGACGATTTTCGTAGTATTTCCAATCCTTTTCTATAGGCACTAAACCACGTTTCCCTGCTTGGAGATGAGCATGATCGGGAGCAGATGCACCACATCGGGCACCATTATAAAATACAAACATACCTGGCAGTTGCCAAGCTATGCTATCCATAATGGGGGCAAAATGCGAAAAGCGTTGTGCTGTGTGTCGACGCGTGGGCAACGTAAGATGTTTGGGTAAAATAGGAAATGGATTTACCAATAACTGAATCTTACCCATTACAGGCAATTGTTGCTGACTTGCTGGACGATGATGGTCGCAAAGGAAACAAGGACGTTTTTTAAGTGTAGCCTTATCTACTTTCGCACCTGTGCTCACAATACGCGAAGGGTTATATTGCACACGTAATTCCATGTCTTCGAGTGGTAATTCACGCGTCATAACCTGTGTTTGCAATGCCTCGAAACGTTCACGCGCCTCTTGCCATGTTTTAAGTTGATTGCTGATAAAGGCATCTACTTCGTCTTGATTGAGCGGATGATTCCAGTGCGCTATCATCTGACGACGTGCACGAAGTTCGAGTGTACGAATAAAGTCTTTATATAGATTATTCTTATTCTGCTTTTCAATGCTGAGTGCTGCATCTGAATTTCCATCCCAACGACGGCAGAGATACAGTTCATCAAAAATACGTGCAATACGATAATGACGTGAAAAAGCCAATCCCAAAGCGTAGTCCTCGCCATAACTTGTATTGGGAAAACCTATTTTTCGCAACACATCTGTACGGAAGGCACGTGGTGCTCCTAAACCATTAATACGTAAGGCGTTATTGCGTCCGTTAGATGCGGTCCATTCTGCATGGGCTATAAGACCTGGAGGCAATGTCTCTAAATCGAAATTGACCATGCGATAACTACCAATTACCATTGCTGCATGCTGCTGATGGAAAGCATCCACAATACGTTGCAAGGTTTGGGGCGAAGAATATAAATCGTCAGAGTCAAGCTGCACAGCGTAGCGTCCGCATTGAGCCGAACGAATAGCAACATCCCAACAACCGCCAATTCCTAAATCATTGCGTGTAGGTTGAATAAGAACTACACGCTCATCGTGAGCAAACGATTTTACTGCCTCAGAAGTACCATCAGTTGAATGGTTATCTACGACAATTACATTAAAGTTGAACTTGGTTTCTTGTTCGAGCACACTGCCTATGGCATCTTTAATGGTGCGTACACGATTGCGAACAGGTATAATTACACTTGCTTCAACAGGGTATTCTGCTGTATTATCAGGCAATTCATCATATTCATCAGGAGCTAACCAAGCACCAATACGCTTTAAGTGTTCAGTACAAGCACGCTCCATTTCAATTTGTACTTCGCGATTATTGGGGTTTACATAATCAAATTGTTTTTGCCCCGAAGCACGCAAATCTGTTTCTTGTTCGGTATAAAGCGGTTCGCGTAAATGCACAATTTGTCCATTTGCACTCATATAAAGGCGCAAAGCATAGAGTGCCGCATGAACAAAACGTCCACAACACTCACTCTTCGCAAAGTTTTTAAGTCCTTGTGTGCGATATAACAACAAAGAACCAAAATCAAAATCATCGCGCAATGCTCCTTCTTGATAGTCGATAGCAAGATGTAATCCATTATCATCATAACGATCAGCATATAGCATTAACGCATTCGTTTGTCCATCTGCATCGTCAGCAATCTGAATCATACGTTCAAGTGTACGATATCCTAACGATAAACGATGAGCTGACAAATAAAGGAAAGTATAAGGAGCCGATATCTTTTGTGCAATTTGTCGTATACACTTAGAACTGTGTGGTGCATCAGTTAAAATTGCAGTACATTTTTTGCTTCGAAACTTTTCGACCTCAGAAGCATGTGCTTCGGCAGTTAGCAAAAACACATGATTTATGCTCTCTGCATCAATAAGCGAAGTTATAACGTCTTCATTTTGTGGCGTATAGAGTAATATAAAGTCTAACTGTGATTTCATGAGTTAAAGTTGTGTTATGTAATATGCTGCAAACTTACATAAAAAATCTGTGATTTGACAGAAACTACACACAGTTAATTGACTAATTCGGTTTGCCCAAACAGTTAAAAAAAGACTAATAACCGCGTTATACTTGATTTTCAAAGTGTAACATGCAGTTATTAGTCAGTCTATTTTTTTGTAATGTGGAATTACTTGATGATATCAAGTTCACGGAATACCTTAGCCAAAGCAGCTACGGCACGATCTACTTGTTCCTTAGTGTGAGTAGACATTAGGGCTACACGTACCAATGTGTCTTGAGGAGCACATGCAGGAGGAATTACGGGGTTGATAAATACACCTTCATCAAAAGCACGTGCAGTAGCGATAAATGTCTTTTCAGTATCGCGTACATAAAGCGGGATAATAGGTGATTCTGTGTCACCAATTTCAAAACCTTCTTCACGGAAACGCTTCAAAGCATAACGTGTAACATCCCAAAGAGCTTCAATTCTTTCAGGCTCATTTTGGATGATGTGTAAAGCTTCCATCGCACATGCAGTAGCTGCAGGCGTATTTGAAGCAGAGAAGATATAAGTACGTGAATTATGACGCAACCAGTTAATAATGCTCTCGTCTGCAGCAATAAAACCACCGATTGAAGCCAACGACTTACTGAAAGTACCCATAATAAGGTCAACTTCGTCAGTCAATCCAAAGTAATCGCATACACCACGACCTTGACGACCAAACACACCAATACCATGTGCTTCATCAACCATGATGCTTGCATTATATTTGTGCTTAAGCTTCACAATCTCGGGAAGGTTTGCTAAGTCACCCTCCATAGAGAATACACCATCAACTACAATAAGCTTTACAGATTCAGGCGCACACTTTTGCAACTTGCGTTCCAAATCTGCCATATCGTTGTGCTTGTACTTAAGACGTTGTGCAAACGACAAACGGCAACCATCAACGATAGAAGCATGGTCACGGTCGTCACAAATGATATAGTCTTCACGACCTAAGAGTGCAGGAATCACACCAGAGTTTACAGTAAAACCTGTTGAGAAACAAAGCGCATCGTCTTTACCTACAAACTCAGCCAATTCTTTTTCAAGCTTAAGGTGCAAATCGAGTGTACCATTCAAGAAACGTGATCCTGCACAACCAGAACCATATTGTTCCATAGCCTTAATACCAGCCTGAATGATTCGTTCATCACCTGGCAAACCAGTATAGGCATTAGAGCCAAACATGAGAACGTGGTGTCCACCCATTTCTACTTCGGTGCCTTGTTTGCCTTCAATGGCACGGAAATAAGGATATACGCCCTTTGCCTTATATTCTTGGGGAAGGGTGTATTTTGCTAATCTGTCTTGTAAAATACCCATTTAGAAGTTTTCTTGGTTGTAACAAAGACATGTGTGCAAAAAGCACATGAATGTCTTTGACTTTATTTGAATTTTGCAGCAAAGGTAAGCATTTTATTATAATAATATGGATTTATATTATAAAAAATGCACGTTATTTATTGCGATGTGCGATTAAAAGCCTTTTACTGCTTATTTTTCTCCTTTTAATTACCATATTTTAGCACTACCCGGTCTCCAAGTATCTTAGCGAACTCACGTTCGAGTGCACTTAAATCCATATAAATACGCATTAATTCTTTCATACGTTCAGGATTTTTAGCTACTTGCGGATCACGCATTTCTTGCAAGATGCTTTTAAGTTGCTTCTTTATAATGGTATGCTTATAATCGTGTAGAATACGCGGAACAAGTTCGTCGAGCCTGTATTTGTCGTCCACATATTGTGCCTTTTGCTTAGAACTCAGTATAAAGTTTTCTTGTCCTAAATCAGAAGCTAATTGGCTTATCTGTGCATTAGGATGCGAAGAAAAATAGAGTAGGGGATTCCACTCTGAATTGGCTACAACATGCTCAACAGCCTCTTGCAACATTTGCCTATAAACTTCATTGCTGAGTTCTATTCCGTCAGCTTGCAAATCAGCAGCAATATACTCTGCCACACTTTCTTGCTTTTCAACTACCGTATTCTCCTCTGTTGTCATTTGTGCATAAATTGGCAGATTACCAAATTTTACAATCAACGACATTAACAACTTTTCTTCAGCAGTTTCTACACCCGCTTGTTGTTTAATGAGAAAGTCGGTCGAAGCACTACCTTCGGGTTGTTCACCTTTTGGTTCTTTATCAGCAGAAGTTTGGTCTTTATCCTTAGAAGCATTGTTGCGAAGTTGCTTATTAATTTCGTTAACAATCAAATCTTCGCCCACCGACAGATTAGTAGCACATTCGCGGATGTACATCTGTCTTACAATGTTATCAGGAATAACCGAAATGCTGCGAACCACATTGCTTATTAACTCAGCACGTTTTATAGGGTCACTGGCTGCATCCTTTAAAAGCAAATCGGTTTTAAACTTAATAAAGTCTACTTGATGTTCGTCAATGTACTTTTGAAAATCCTCGGCACGATGTTTACGAGCAAAGCTATCAGGGTCATCACCATCAGGCAAAAGCAACACCTTAATATTCAGTCCTTCGGCAAGCAGCATATCGATTCCACGCAAACTTGCTTTTATACCAGCAGCATCACCATCGTAAAGCACTGTAATGTTATCGGTAAAACGATGCAACAAACGTATTTGTCCCTCAGTCAATGAAGTACCCGACGAAGCCACAACATTCTCTACGCCACTTTGGTGCATCGAAATAACGTCGGTGTAGCCTTCCACCAAGAAACAACGTCCGTGGCGCACTATCGCATTTTTTGCTTGAAACAAGCCATATAACTCACGGCTCTTGCTATATATTTCGCTTTCGGGCGAGTTGACATATTTACCTACATTCTTAACCTTTTCAGTATTTAAAATACGTCCACCAAAAGCTACTACTTTTCCAGAAACTGTGTGAACCGGAAAAATCACACGACCATGATAGCGATCAAGCAAACGTCCATCTTCCGTACGATAACAGAGCCCCGTTTTTTCGAGATACTCTTGTTTAAAGCCATGTGCCAAAGCAGCCTGAGCCATCGCATCACGAACTTCAAGTGAATAGCCTAACGAAAACTTTTTTATTGTATCGTCTCTAAATCCACGAGCTCGAAAATAAGCCATACCTTTGGCTACACCATCAACATCATTGCGCAGAATATCCTGAAAATATTTACTTGCCCATTCATTTAGGGCAAACATGCTCTCGCGTTCGCTTTGTTGTTCCTTTTCGCTGTCAGTCAGCTCTTTCTCCTGAACCTCAATGCCATATTTTTTCCCTAACCATTTTATGGCCTCAGGGTAGGTCATATGCTCCAATTCCATAAGGAAATGCACAGCATTTCCACCTTTACCACATGAAAAGCACTTACACATTTGTTTTCCAGGAGAAACCACAAACGAAGGTGTCTTTTCATTATGGAATGGACACAGACCTTTATAATTGACACCAGCCTTACGCAGTGTTACAAATTCTTTCACCACGTCGACAATGTCGGTGGCGTCCATCACACGTTGAATTGTAGCTCTGTCAATCATAGTTACTTATTATATTATTTTTTAAGCTATTGGGCTATGACTACCATTTAATTAGAACACTAAAATATTAGTCCAATTGCACCTAAGAATAGGGGTTCTAAGAAGGCTAGTAAACATAACACTGATTCTACGAACTTATAGACCCGTTCAATTATGCATGCCTTTACAGGTTATTGCGCTTGTTTTTGCAAAAGATATTCTCCAAATAACTGTGCTGCTGTACGAACCATTTCAGCACAAGGACGTTTTTTGTAATATGCCTCAGTGCGTGCTTCTGCCTCAGGAACCTGTGGTTGCTTTTTAATGCCTAAAAGTTCGGCACAAATAATGCTACCATTAATTTTTTCGAACTTACCAGCCAAATCCTGCACAACGGCATAATTATGACTTTTTCCTTCTCTGTCGTTTTCAATGCACGAGCCACAGTCTAAACCAGCCAACATGAACATTCCACAAGCCGCTCCACAAGTTTGTCGCATACGTCCGATTCCGCCACCAAATGAAGCCGCCATTTTCAATGCCTGCTCTTTGCTATAACCATATAAGTCGGCATAAGCAGCCACCACACTTTGCGAACAGTTAAAACCTTGCTTAAACAATTCCACAGCACGATTTACGCGTAATGTAACATCTTCTTCCGTTAAAAGCAACGGCTTGTTTTCTTTGCTTTCCATATTAATTATTACTTTTGCATAGCGAATTCTGAAATTTAATCATGCAGAATAATCGATGTCCGCATGAAGTTAAACTTTCAGAATTAAATAATTAAAACATTTACAAATATGCTAAAAATCAGGAACTACAGTATTTTCCTGCTTGTGCTATTGCTAATCGTTTCGTGTCAAGAAAGTTTCGACCAACGCTTAAAGCGCGAAGCCCAATCCTACACACAAAACAATTGTCCACAAGAGGTCGAAGCAGGTTTATGGCTAGACAGTCTTTCATACGACATACCCTCGCGTACATATACCTCGCACTACACAGCTAGTGCCACCAACGAGCAGTTATTGCGTGAGCAAACTCCCCTACTCCATCACCTGCTGCTTCAACGATTAATCGACAATACCGACTACAAAGATGTGAAAGCACAAGGTGTGGTCTTTGGCTATGTATATCGTTCTAAGACGACAAAGGCTGTTTTCTATAAAACAAGTGTAGAACCTAGCGAATATAACACCGTAAGTCGATGATTCTTAAACATTCTGGCTCAATGCAGTTGCCAACTGGTCAGGACAAGAAGTGGCTTTATTTCCGCATTGAATACCTTGCAAACGTTTAATAACTTCGTCTTTGTGCATTCCGCGAACCAAGGCAGCAATGCCTTGTAAATTTCCATGACATCCGCCTTCAAAACTTACATTTAAAATCGTATCGTCGTCAGCCAATTCAAGATGAATGCGTCGTGAACAAACACCCTGAGGAATGAAATCGTATATTTTCATTTTATTGAAAGGGTAAAAAAGGAGGAAAGCTCAATCTAAACACAGAGCAACCTACGTGGTGTGTGTACTCTACATATTTTTTGAACTTTCCTCCCTTATTCATTTTATACCAATTAAGTGTGGTAAAAAATCAGACTTTTTAGTCTTCAGCAGGCTTCATGTTTGTGTAAACAGTCTGCACGTCATCGAATTCTTCAAGACGTTCAACCATTTTGTCAATGCTTTCGCGCTCTTCGTCAGTTACATCCTTCAAGTCATTAGGGATGTAAGTAAACTCGGCAGCCAACACTTCAAAACCATTTTCTTCAAGGTGATTCTGAATCTGAGAGAAGCACTTAGGATCGCCATAAATAGTTACGCTGTTCTCCTCTTCGTCTTCATCGAACTCATCTTCTACACCGTAGTCAATTAAGTCCAAGATTAACTCATCCATATCCACACCATCCTTTTTGCGGATAGTGAATACAGCCTTGTGGTCGAACAAGTAAGCCAACGAACCCATTGTACCAAGGTTACCGTTGAACTTATTGAAAACTGAACGAACGTCACCTACCGTACGTGTAGCATTGTCAGTAAGCGTATCTACGAAGATAGCCACACCGTGAGGACCGTAGCCTTCATAAGTCATAGTCTTGTATTCGCTCTGATCCTTACCGCAAGCATTCTTGATGGCACGCTCAATGTTATCCTTGGGCATGTTCTCACGTTTACAAGTTGCAATGATTGCACGCAACGTAGGATTATTTTCAGGCTCAGGACCACCAGCCTTCACAGCTACAGCAATCTGTTTGCCCAACTTAGTGAACGTACGGGCCATGTGACCCCATCTCTTCATCTTTGTGGCTTTTCTATATTCAAAAGCTCTTCCCATTGGATTTTATTTTTTGTGCAGAATTCACATTCTTATTTTCAACGAAGATGACTTCCGCAGTTTAAGTTTTTGTTCTTTTTGTAAGATGCTGAGCATATAAAGCAAAGCACCTAATCTTTGTAAGATACATTGCGTGTAAAAAGCAAAGCATTTTATGTGCACAGGCAACTCCTTTTGCCCAACACCTCGCTCTTTACAACGCAATGCTATTTTTGTTATCTACGAAGTGAGATACCTTTTTTATCGCAGGCTTGCACCCAACTGTTTCTCCAAGCTCGTAATGATCTTCTTCATAATTGCATCCGTCTGCTTGTCGTTCATAGTCTTGGTCTCATCCTGAAGCACAAAGTTCACAGCATAGCTCTTTTTGCCTTCGGGCAAGTTCTTGCCTTCATACACATCAAAGAGTTCAACCTTCTTCAAGTACTTCTTGTCGGCAGCATAAGCAATTTGCTCAATCTGACCAAACTCTACACTCTTGTCAATAAGGAGTGCAAGGTCGCGGCTTACAGCGGGGAACTTGCTGATTTCCTTAAACGAAACAGTACCCTTACGTAACTTCTTCATCAACATAGACCAGTTGATTTCAGCATAGTAAACCTCCTGTTCCAAATTGAACTGAGCAGTAACAGCCTTTGATACAAGACCCATCTCTACCAAAATCTTACCGTTACGATCAGTAATAGCAAGACTCTTCGCAAAGATATCGTTTTCGCCATGTACCATCTTCATGCCACCAAGTTCGCAGCCAAGACGTGCCAAAATATTCATTACATAAGCCTTCAACTCATAAACCGAAGCAGGTTCATCAGCATGTGCCCATGAGCCCTGAACACGGTTACCAGTAAGCCACAAACCTACAAAGTGAGCTTGGCTATAAGCATTCAGCGTGTGGTCTGCAGTATGCTTTGAAGAGTTGTAGTAATAGCAGTTACCACTTTCAAAGAAACGCAAGTTCTGGCTCTTACGGTTCACATTGTGAGCAATGCTTTCTAAACCACCAAACAACAAAGTCTGGCGCATCACGTTTAAGTCAGTGCTCAAAGGATTGATAATGCGCACCAAGTCATCGGCAGCATATACTTTCAAATCCTTGTAGTAAGCCTCTTTCGTAAGCGAGTTGTTCAAAATTTCGCGGAAGCCCTCTCCTACCAATTGTTCAGCAACCAAGTTCTCTAATTTGTTAGAGCGGTCTACATCACCCTTAATGGTAAGACTCGACTTAACCGAAGTAGGAATTTCTACGTTGTTATAACCATAAATACGCAGAATATCCTCAACTACGTCGCAAGGACGTTGCACGTCTACGCGATAAGCAGGAACTTCAAGTTTCAAACTGTTCTCGTCTTCCGAAACGATTTTCATTTCCAACGAAGTAACAATTTCCTTGATCGTTTCAACAGGAATATCCTTACCTACAATATCGTGTACGTACTTATATTCAAGTTCTACATCAAACTTCTTGGTCAATCCAGGTGCCTCAATATCCTTAATCTCCATAGAGATTGTACCACCTGCCAATTCCTTCACCAAGAGAGCAGCCACCTTCAAGGCATAGATTTGTCCATCAGGGTCAATACCACGTTCAAATCTGAACGAAGCATCCGTACTCAAACCATGACGGCGTGCACTCTTACGAATCCATGTAGGATGGAAGTAAGCACTTTCGAGCAACACATCCTTTGTAGTGTCGTATGTGCCCGAACCACGACCACCCAACACACCTGCAATACACATTGGTGCATTGGCGTTGCAAATAGCCAAGTCGCGATCAGTGAGTGTATGTTCTACGCCATCGAGGGTTTGGAACTTTGTGCCATCAGGCATAGCCTTTACCACGATTTTGCCGCCTTCAATCATGTCCGCGTCAAAGCAGTGCAAGGGCTGACCATACGCCATCATCACATAATTGGTAATATCCACAATGTTGTTAATGGGGCGCAAACCAATGGTATTCAGTTTTTCTTTCAACCACTCAGGACTTTCCTTAACTTCACAGTCCTTAATAGTTACGGCACAATAGCGAGGACAAGCTTCAGCGTTCTGCACGTCGATTTCAATATCCAAGTCATGGTTGTCAACAGCGAATGCCGACACATCCATTTTGTGCAACGACGTTTTATAACCATTGCGAATAAGCCAAGCGTAGAGATCACGAGCTACGCCATAGTGTGAGCAAGCATCTGCGCGGTTAGGCGTAATGTCTACTTCAATGACATAGTCACTTTCAAGGCCATAATATTCAGCGGCCTTCATGCCTACGGTTGTATCTTCGGGCAAAACGATAATACCATCATGGCTTTCGCCTACACCGATTTCATCTTCGGCACAAATCATACCGAAACTTTCTACACCACGAAGTTTCGACTTCTTGATGGTAAAACACTGGTCACCGTCATAAAGTTTTGCGCCAAGTGTGGCAACAATAACTTTTTGTCCTGCGGCAACATTAGGAGCACCACAAACAATTTGCTGCGGTGTTTCCTGGCCAAGGTCTACTTGACAAATGTGCATGTGGTCGCTATTGGGGTGAGGCTCACAGCTAAGCACGTGTCCTACAACGAGTCCCTCAAGACCACCTTTAATGGCTTGTACTTCTTCAACACCGTCAACTTCCAAACCTTCACTGGTAAGGGCGTCTGCCACTTCCTGAGCGGTCATGTCGAAATCAACGTATTCTTTCAGCCACTTATAAGAAATATTCATAGGTCGTTACAATATATATTGCATTTTAGCACTTGCAAAATTAGTGCATTTTTTGCAAACTGCCAAATTATAAGCTTTCAACAAGTTTTTTACGCTTTATTATTAGGAAGTTGTCTAAACTTTTCTGACGAAGATTCGGTTTAAACTTTTATCTCTTCCCAATTAAGATAGCACCGTAAGGTTGGCAAACTTCACAAGCAGATTTTTTACTCCTGCTGCACCAAAGTCCACCTTTACTTTTGCATTATCGCCCGCACCATCAGTACCTATAACAGTGCCTGCACCAAATCGGGTATGCTGCACCTTCGTACCAATGGCATAAGCGCCCACAGCCCCAGGCGTAACATCCGATGTCGTTTTACGGCGAACACCTGTTTTTACGAATCCTGCAGGAGGTGTAATGGGTGCTACACGCTTCGGGGTATAATCTGACTGATAGCCACCACGGCGTGAATAACCGCCCTCATTATTATAGTCACTTCCATATCCATTCTGTGAGCGTGAATCTCCTCCACGCATTGCACTACGGAAGTCATCCTCCGAGGGCGAACCAAAGAAACTATCAAAATCCGCTTTACCGCCGCGATAGCTTGTGGCAGGTCGACTACCATACTTGCTGCTACTATATCCACCCTCGTAATCCTCATTCCTTGCAGAATACCCTCCATTCATTTTGAAACTTGGTGACGAAGGTAGTTTATCGTGACGATCTAAATATTTCTCGTCAATTTCTGCGATAAATGGACTTGGGTCTGAAAGTTGCAATTGTCCATATCGGTAGCGTGAATTCGCATAACTAAGGTAGCAGAACTTCTTTGCACGAGTCACAGCTACATAGAACAGGCGACGTTCTTCTTCCATTTCCTTGCGATACAGCTTCGCATTAGCATTCGGAAAAAGTTCCTCCTCCATACCCGTTACAAAAACGGCTTGAAACTCTAGTCCTTTTGCTGCATGCACCGTCATAAGCGTCACACGGGGTTGTCCGTCGTCTTTTACGTCAGCATCCGAGAGTAAAGAAACCGTCGAGAGAAATTCAGAGAGCGATACACGTTTACGGCCTTCCTCCTCCATGACTTCTTTTTCGAACGATTGGATTGAGCCCAATAACTCATCCACATTCTCTTGTCGCGAAATATTTTCTTGTGTACGTTCACGACTAAACTCTATGGCAATACCTGTTTTCAACACAATATTGCGCACTACAGCCGATGCCGTGAGTTTCTCACTTTCTTCGCGTAATGCTTTTATAAGTGTGCAGAAAGCTGACAGCTTCGTCAAAGCCCCCTTATTTAATGTCACTCCATACTGCACAGGATTCTCTGTTACCTGCCACATACTAACCTCATGTTCTACGGCAGCCAACTTTATTTTTTGAAGCGTAGTAGCTCCAATACCACGTGCAGGATAGTTAATCACACGGCGATACGCCTCTTCGTCGTCAGGGTTGGTTATCAAGCGGCAATAAGCCAAAACGTCTTTTATTTCCTTACGTTGATAAAACGACAAACCGCCATATATGCGATAAGGAATTGCGCTATTTTGCAGTGCCTCTTCAATTACACGGCTTTGTGCATTGGTGCGATAAAGCACTGCAATATCACTGTGCGAGAGTCCCTCTTTGCGTAGCAATTTTGAGATGTGCGCCACAATTTTATGCGCCTCTTCCTTGTCTGTCTGTGCGTTAAACACCTCAATGGGAGTTCCCACTTCGCCTTGCGAATATACCTTCTTAGGTATTTGTCCCACATTGTTACGAATAATGCAATTCGCAGCTTCAACAATCGTTTGTGTCGACCGATAATTGCACTCCAACTTAATGAGTCGAGCCGTGGGATATTGTTCTTTAAAATTCAGAATATTCGTAATATCGGCACCGCGGAAACCATAAATACTCTGTGCATCGTCACCCACCACACAAATACGCGAGTTCGGATTTGTGAGCAACGACAAAATGCGGTGTTGCGCCATATTCGTGTCTTGATACTCGTCAACGAGAATATAGTCAAAGCGGTCCATATAGCGTTGGCGCACCTCTTGGTTATCGCGCAACAGGAGGAATGTATTCAGCAACAAATCGTCAAAATCCATTGCTCCTGCAGCCCGCAAGCGTTGTTGATAAATCGTATAGATTTTGCCCACCAACTCCATGTTTTCGCTTGCATCGCGGCGTTTTATTGTGGCATCAGCATTATAGGCAGCAGGCACAATAAGGTGGTTTTTAGCCTCCGATATACGTCCCATCACACTCGATGATTTATAGATTTTATCATCGAGCATAAGTTCTTTTACAATGGCTTTAACTAGCGACTTTGAGTCGGCAGCATCATAAATAGTAAAATCTTGTGGATAGCCCACAGCCTCATGTTCAATGCGCAACAGACGAGCAAAGATGCTATGAAATGTACCACTCCACAACCCTCTGCAATCCACCTTGCCGTTGCAAATCTCAAAGATACGGTTATTCATTTCGCGAGCCGCCTTATTTGTAAACGTCAACGAAAGAATGCTCCAAGGTTGAAAGCCATTTTCAAGGAGATAGGCTATTTTATAAGTTAGCACACGTGTCTTACCCGATCCTGCACCAGCTATAACCAACGAAGGGCCATCACAATAAGTGACGGCTTCGAGCTGAGAATCGTTAAGAGATTGGCTAAATGAGTTCGAAATTTCCATGCTATATAAATATGCAAAAGCTTACCGTTGTTTATCGAATTGCAATTTGCGTTCATAAAATTGCACCTTTTGGCAAGCCTCTTCTAGTTGAGTGCCCGATGCCTTCCCCACTTGTTGCAGACTGTCTGTTTTAGTAAGTTGCATCTTAGCTTCTTGCAAGCAAATAGAGTCCATTAGCAAAATACCCTCTTTACGTGCAGTAATTGCCAAATAGTCTTTTTTACGCATTGCCTCAATAGTCTTTTTAGCTTGCGCAAAATCCTCTTTTTGCATAAAGACACGTGCTGTTTGCAATTTGCGTTGTGCCTCTTGTTCCATAATCTTTCGATTATCGCTGTAACCATCTGTTTCGTTCTTATCGCTCTTAAATAGCGAGCACGATGCCAAGCAAGTCAGCACAAGCGCACAAACCATGCTTATATTAAATATGCGTAGCATAGGTTTTAAAGATTTATTTGTTTCAAGAAGTTTTTATTGCAAACACGTCTTTCCTTGTCAAACATCCAGCCCCACTTGTTAAAATACTGCGCGAGCGAAGTAAGGAATATAAAGAACAAACGTGTGTTACGACTTGCCCCATTGCCATAATCATGATTCACGGTTACCATAGGATAGTAAACCGTGCGATATCGTGCATGAATGCGTCGCGACAAATCCGTGTCTTCAAAATACATGAAGAATCTGTCGTCAAAGCCTTTGGCAAATTGCAGAGCCTCCATACGAAACATGGCGAAGCATCCCGAAACATGTCCGACGTCGTACACTTGATCGTGTTGCATACCTCGCATTTCAAAACGCTCCATATAATGCGCATGCACTTTAGGCAAAAGCTTTTTTATTCGGCGTGCCACAAGCATTTTAGGTGTAGGCATTAGTTTGGGCAAATATTGTTCCTTACCATTAGGATAAAGAATGCGGGGCATCATCTCCCCTATTTCGGGATGTTGTTCCATGTAGTGGAGCATCGGTTCTACCACGTCCACTGCATAGTTAATATCGGGGTTTACAATCACATGAAACTGACTATTAAGTTTTGCAGCCTCAGCAATAGCCCAATTATGTGCTTTGCCAAATCCCACATTTTGAGGCAAATGCTCATATACGATACAAGCGTCCATTTCGCAAAGTTGCGATGCGCTATAATCTGCAGGAGAATTGTCAACTACAAAGATTTTTTTCTCACCTTTATAAAGAAGAAGCGACTGCAACACCTTGCGCAGTTCGTCTAAGTCTTGCTTGTAAAGCACGAGCGAAAAAGTAACCTTGCAGCTATTATTATTTTGCATAGAATAAAGTAAATGTCTTTAGAACAGTTTTAGTGCGCTACCCCCTCAGCACACAGCGTTTTGTTTGAATGTAAACTCAGTTGCCGCGCACCTTAGCACGTCTGTCAAGCCAAAGCATAAACAAAAGGTAACATGCTACATCAAAAACAGGGAACGTCCAACCCGGTACTTGGGCAACCACCAAGGCATAGCTCACAGCAATTAAAAACAACTGAAAGCCTACAATCAGCATCAACGAGGTGTGCATTGAAAATCCTGCACGCAAACATTTATGGTGAATATGACGTTTATCGGGGTGAAAGATAGGCAGACCATGAAATAGTCTAACCAATGCGACACGCACAAGGTCGAAACACGGAACTGCTAACAATGTAAAGGGAATTAACAGGGGTACGCAAGGTGTATTGACAAATGTTATGCCACACTCTTCAGGGCTATACATCGCAAAACGAATGCCCAAAAAAGCCAAAGCATATCCCAAAGTCAAACTACCCGTGTCGCCCATGAAAGTCTTTGTACTCTTCGACTCTTTGCCAAATAGGTTATAATACATGAAAGCTAGTACACTGCCACAAAGTCCTGCACAATAAAGCGAAGTAAGCTTTACACCATGTGCAAAATAAAGTGTACCAAAACACAATATTGCCAAAAATGCAAGACTTGATGCCAAACCATCAATACCGTCAATCAAATTAACAGCGTTAACAATAACCAGCGATATAAAGACAGTGATTGTATAGCCCACCCATAAAGGTAATTCGTGCAAACCTAAAACGCCATGAAAATCGTTAATATAAAGTCCGCAACAAGGCAACAGCATTGAAACAATAAGCTGAATGGCAAATTTTACACTTGCCTTCATGCCAAACAAATCGTCTAAAATGCCTATAAGATAAAGCATAAACATGCCAATAAGCACCATTATTGTAGGCATGCTAAAGTAAGTCACAGCATCGGGTTTACCTCCATAAAGGGCTATAAACGAAACCGCTACGCCTACAAGCATTGCAGGCACAAAAGCTACACCTCCCAATCTCGGAATGTTATTTGTATGGTGCACTTTGCGTTCGTCGGGGATATCATACAATCCTCTTTTCTTACATAACTTCAGCAACCATGGCATTGCACAGAATGTCACGAGCCAACTTATGATAAACGCAAAGCCTATGTAAAGCAATCCCAATTGATTCATATTTTCTATCTTATTACCTTTTGGTTGAAAGGGCTATTCTATGAACTACAGAGCAACACACAATTGTATTTGAGTTTATAAGCACTCATTTTTAATGATTTCTTCATAAACTCTTCATCCATTTTTTCATAAAAACAGCTTATTACCTATTAACGCGCAACCTTATGTTTTATTGCAACATATATCACATTTTTCGCACTAGGCCGTTTGGTTAATACACAACAAAGGTATTGGTCTTAGGTCAAAATTTCTGCAAAGATAAAAAAAACATTGAAGAACACCAAACAAAACCTCCGCTTTTGTTAAGTGTATAAACATAGCATGCGAACAAATAAAACCAAAAATCTGAAAATAATACCCATTCAATATTCCAAAGTTTATGCAATTTATACTACAAAAAAGTTTCTCAGCGTGTGTCTTTTTTTGCTCTTTTTTCCCATAGTAACCCTTCGGAATGATATCGGAATGCCTTCGGAATGATATCGGGATGTCTTTGGGCTTTCATTAGGCGAAAAAGAGGGGTTAGCACATACGTTCAAATTCAAGAAATTTCCAGTGATAAAAATGCCCTATGAAAAAACAAAAAAAATCGAGTAGGTATAAAAAAAATTGATTGTCTCACGACAACCAATCTTTACTAACCTTAAATCTAATACCATGAAAAACAGTGCAAAAGTAAGGCTTATGCGCTTACCATGCAAGTTTTTTACCCAAAAAGATGTCGCTTTTAATACATTTTTTTGCTATATAAATTATTTTGCAATGCGTAGATGGCAATCAACCTTCACAATCTCTCATTTCCTGCAATAGCTCTTTTTGCTTATCAGAGAGGTTTGAGGGCAATTTCACGTTATATGTGATAATAAGATTGCCGTAAGACCCATCAGGTTTTTGATAACCCTTACCCCGCAGTCTTATTTTAGCGCCATTCTGCGTGCAAGGTTTAACCTTTAATTTAAGTTTACTACCCTGAGTTTGTAACAAAATGTCACCGCCTAACAA
This sequence comes from uncultured Prevotella sp., assembly GCA_900543155.1. Lineage (GTDB taxonomy): Bacteria > Bacteroidota > Bacteroidia > Bacteroidales > Bacteroidaceae > Alloprevotella. The sequence continues at coordinate 32,847 of UQQN01000003.1, read as the reverse complement.
TGCTGTGTACATGTCGATGTTTACCGTGGCTTCGGCGTCATAGCTTTGACTGTCGTATGCATATTGCCGGCCACGCCCTCTACCACTTGTACGACCCGCTCTGCCAAACAAATCCTCGAAGAACGAAGAAAAACCGCCATTTGCTGAGAACTGGCTAAAGTCAAAACCATTCTCGTCGTCGCCTTGGTAATAGAAGTGAGTGCCATTCCCACCTCCTTGCGCAGCTCCAGCACGCTCAAAAGCATCAGCCTGTTGCCACTGCTCGCCATACTTGTCATACTTTGCACGCTTTTCAGGGTCAGAGAGCACCTCGTTAGCCTCATTCAGCATCTGAAATTTAATCTTAGCCTTAGGGTCTTCGGGGTGCAAGTCAGGATGAAACAATCTTGCACGTTTTTTATAAGCCGCACGAATGTCTTTCTGGGGCGTATCCTTAGGGATGCCCATAATTTTGTAGTAATCAATAAATGCCATAATCTTAAAAGTTTTATATTTGTCTTACATACAAAACAAGTGCCATACACATAAAAAACGTAGAAAAAAATCAAAGACGACTTTTTGTCAGTCCATTTTTTACTTAAAAGCGTGCCACACATACAATATTTTATGTACTTTTGCAGCAAACATAATGGGCAACCTTGCCACATGGCAATAAAAGTCCCACAAAACATTGTAAAAATGTATACAGTAGACGAACTTAATGACAGACTCATCGACCTCGCGTTTTCTGAAGATATTGGCGATGGCGATCACACCACACTTTGCTGCATCCCTGAGGACGCAATGGGAAAATCACGCCTTCTCATCAAGGAAGAGGGTGTTTTGGCAGGCATGCGCATAGCTAAAGAAGTATTCCACCGCTTCGACCCCACAATGGAGGTAGAACAGTTTATTGAAGACGGTGCCCACGTAAAACCTGGCGACGTAGCTATGATTGTTACCGGCAAGGTGCGTTCATTGTTGCAAACTGAGCGTTTAATGCTCAACATCATGCAACGCATGAGCGGTATTGCCACAATGACACAAAAATACGTAAAACGACTGGAAGGCACCCAAACCCGTGTGCTCGACACGCGCAAAACCACTCCTGGTATGCGTATGCTCGAAAAAGAAGCTGTTAAAATTGGCGGAGGCTGCAACCACCGCATCGGACTTTTTGACATGATTCTTCTTAAAGACAACCACGTAGACTTTGCTGGAGGTATTGCCAATGCCCTTGATCGTTGCGTATCCTACCAAAAAGAGAAAGGTCTTAACTTAAAGGTTGAAATTGAATGTCGCTCATTCGATGAGATTAAACAAGTGATGGCTCATGGTGGTGCCGATCGTATTATGCTCGACAACTTCTCTGTTGAAGACACCAAGAAAGCAGTAGAACTTATCGACCACAAGTTCGAAACCGAATCGAGCGGTGGTATTACCTACGACACTTTGCGCGATTATGCTGAATGTGGTGTGGACTTCATCTCTGTAGGCGCACTCACCCACTCTGTAAAAGGCTTAGATATGTCGTTTAAGGCATGCTAAAATTTTACTAGTAATTTAAGTATTAAGTATTACAACTATAGCATAGTACAAATGCAATAGAGGGTGATACTTAATATTTTTTACAAACATCACCCATGACACTTTGGTAGTGTAACACTTATTACTCGTGGGTGCATATATTTTGTAATACTTAAAACTTCATACTTAATCGTGTCTATTCCATTCAAGACCCTTGCCACCTCATTTCTTACAGGCTTGGCTTTTTTCTTTGCACATACCGATGCTGAGGCATGCACTAGTTTTTTGGTAGGTAAGAAAGCATCAACCGATGGTTCAGCCTTCATTACCTATAACCAAGACGACTATGGCATGTTTGGCCGTCTGCAATACTTGCCCGCAGGCAAACATGCTGCAGGTGAAATGCGTAAAATCGTAGATGGCGATACAAACCACTATCTTGGTGAAATCCCCGAAGTTCCCTATACTTATGCCGTAACAGGCTATATCAACGAGCACCAATTAGCAATCACCGAAACCACATTCGGCGGCCGCAGCGAGTTGGCAAACCCTAAGGGGATTATCGACTACACCAGTCTTATGACTCTTGCGCTGCAACGTGCTCGCACCGCACGCGAAGCCATTCGTGTGATGACCACCCTTGTGCAACAATACGGCTATGCCTCAGAGGGCGAGAGTTTCTCAATTGCTGACCCCAACGAAGTGTGGATTCTCGAAATGATTGGAAAGGGTCCTAACGAAAAAGGTGCAGTGTGGGTAGCTGTGCGCATCCCCGATGACTGCATAGCCTGCCATGCAAACCAAAGTCGCATTCACAAGTTCAATCTCAAAGACAAGAACAATGTGATGTATGCCAAAGACGTCATTACCTTTGCTCGCAAAAAAGGATTCTTCAGCGGCAAAGATGTCGACTTTTCGTTTGCCAATGCCTATGCACCTGCCGACTTTAGTGCCATTCGTTACTGCGAAACCCGTGTGTGGAGTTTCTACAATAAGTGGGTAAACGGCATGGAACAATATCTTGACTATGTAGACGGAAAACACATAGGCAAGGCAGAGCCAATGCCCCTTTACTTTAAGCCTAAACAGCAACTCTCGCTTCAAGATGTAATGAATTCCATGCGCGACCACTACGAAGGCACTCCCTTCGACATTACAAAAGATGCTGGCGCAGGACCATACGATGCTCCCTATCGCCCCACTCCACTTAGTTGGGAATATCAAGGCAAAAAATATTTTAACGAGCGTCCGATCTCTACACAACAAACAGCAGGCACATACGTCATCCAAGTTCGCGCATCTATGCCCAATGCTGTGGGCGGTGTGTTATGGTTCGGAAACGATGACCCCAATATGGTTGCCTACACACCCATTTACTGCTGTGTGAGCAAGGTGCCCGAGTGTTATAATCCCAAAGACGCCAACGATGTAAACTTCTCTTGGAACTCAGCTTTCTGGGTTGAAAATTGGGTGTCTAACATGACCTATCCCCGTTACTCGCAACTCTTCCCCAGTTTGCAAGCCGTTCGTCAGGACGTTGAAGGTGGCTACATCGCACAACAAGCACAAGTTGAGTCGCATGCACAAACCTTGCTCGCACAAGACCCTGGACGTGCCAAAGCTTATCTTACCGACTATTCTACCACATGTGCCAACCAAATGTTAGCACGTTGGAAAAAATTGGGCGAATATCTAATTGTGAAATACAACGACCAAACTGTAAAGCCCGAAAAGGACGGCAAGTTCGAACTCACCCCCGATGGCTTAGGCAAAGCTGTTGAACGCACTGGCTTTAACGATAGCTACAAAAAAATTATCGTAGACCAAACTGGCGACAAGTATCTACAGCCCTAAACGCATTCTGTGGTTTTAGCAAGTGGACAAAGGTGATGTCATAAACATCTTTGAGCGCCTACTTGCCAAAATCTTCGTGAAGCATAGAAATATGAAACACGGGATAAAAACCACAAGCAACAGGTTGAAAAACACACCGCAACTTTTTGAAAATTAAGAGTTGCGGTGTAGCTTTTTTCTAATCAAACCTTTGCACGACCTTATATGGTCTTCGCTCTGCCTCCGTACTGAATTAGGACTGGATTTATGTGAATTTGCTATTCTTCTCCTATTATAAAGTGAGGAATTAGCGGATATCTATCGAATTTATAGAAAATTCAGAGCGAATACAGAGCGAAAGCAAAGCATTTTGTCACGATAGAGGTGAAATTGACGAATTTGTTGAAGATAAAAATGAGGTGTTAAGAACATTCTTTGAAGCTCAAAACCATATTTAAGCCTTCGTTATTCGCTTTTCTCAATCATTTTGTGTAAGTTTGCATTCAAATTAGATAAATAGGCTTTAAAAACCAAGTTATAAAAAAGAATATAAGCGTTTATGTCTTGCATACTACATATTGAAACATCTACCAATGTTTGCTCCGTTGCCCTTTCGCAAGATGGAGTTTGTCTTTATGAAGAGATAGATTTTGAAGGTCCGTCGCATGCCCAAATTCTTGCTGGATTTGTAAAAGAAACCGTTTCGTTTGCCGATAGTCACGCCATCCCCATCGATGCAGTGGCGGTGAGCAAAGGACCTGGTTCTTACACCGGTTTGCGCATTGGGGTTTCTGAAGCTAAAGGGTTGGCTTATGGTCGAGATGCTCGGTTGTTGTCGGTGCCTACGCTAAAACTTTTAACAGTACCTGTGCTTTTAGGCGCTGAAGAGTTGCCCGAAGATGCATTGCTCTGCCCCATGATTGACGCTCGCCGCATGGAGGTTTATTGCGCGGTATATGACCGCGCACTAAAAGAAGTGGTACCCACACAGGCTGTTGTGATAGACGAAAACTCGTTTAAGGAACTGCTTGACCAACACCCGGTATATTTCATGGGTAATGGTGCCGACAAATGTGTAGAAACTATTAAGCACCCGAATGCACACTTTGTGAAGGGCATCGTGCCTAAGGCAAAAAACATGATTCCTTTGGCTGAAAAGGCAATGGCTTGCGAGGCTTTTGAAGATGTGGCTTATTTCGAACCTTTCTATCTGAAAGACTTTATAGCCACACAAAGCAAAAAATTGCTTTAAAAGGAAATAGGACGCCTTTGAATGGTTCTATCCTCAAAAAACTTTTGAGATTTTACGCTCATCCACACTCATTAATCCCCAAGAAGATCAATGGCAATATTACAAAACATTATAAAAGAGGAGGACACGCCTGCTCCCATCATTCAGGCTAACCCTGACACCCTTGACTACAACTCTACACGTGAAGGGGTGAAAATGCCAGAGTATGGACGCTTTGTGCAAGAAATGGTAGATTATTGTCTTACTATTACAGACCGTAAAGCACGACAGCGTTATGCTTATGCCATTGCCAACGTGATGGCGGGGCTAAACCCCGACATGAGAGATGTGCCCGATTATCAACATAAGATTTGGGACCACTTAGCTTATCTTTCGGACTATAAACTCGACATCGATTACCCTTTTGCTATTAACAAAATAGAGGGGCGTAACATTATTCCTGAACATTTGAGCTATCCCAAAGGTCACATTCGCTTTCGCCATTACGGACGTTTGCTTGAGAAGGCTGTAAACGAACTTAAGGAGATGGAAGAAGGACCTCAACGCGACGAGTTGACGCGACTGATTGCAAATCGCATGAAACGTAATTTGGCTGATTGGAAAGGAGATGGCGTGGCAGACACTAAGGTGGCACGCGACATTGAATATTACACCGAAGGACGCGTACAACCTAACTTCTCGAAGCCTGGTGAGGGCTTGATGCATATTGGCGAGAACCGTTTTCGTACACGCAGAAATAAAGGTTTATTCTAAAGAGCGGCTCAAAAATAGCCCTCTTTCTAGGTTTTAAAAAAAGTTTAGGTGATGGTTGTAGCTTGTTAAATAAAAGTTCCTCCACACCTCCACATCTCAACTCTGAAATTCCATGAGTACGTTTGTTATAGAAGGCGGACACCGTCTAAAGGGTGAAATCACCCCTCAAGGAGCTAAGAACGAAGCATTACAAGTTATATGTGCAACACTGCTCTCGAGCGAGGAGGTGCGCATTCAAAATATTCCGAACATTCTTGATGTGAATAACCTCATTGCGTTGCTCGAACAAATGGGTGTTCGCACACAATGGCACGCTAAAGGCGACTGCACTTTTTGTGCCGAAAACATTAATCTTGATTATCTTAGCTGTCAGGAATTTTTGGAACGTTGTTCACGCTTACGCGGTTCGGTGCTTCTCATCGGACCACTCACTGCACGTTTTGGTACTGCAACAATTGCAAAACCAGGTGGCGACAAAATTGGACGTCGACGTTTAGATACTCACTTTTATGGGTTGCAAAAGTTGGGCGCTCGTTTCTTCTATAACGAAGAGGCTGGCACTTACCATATCGAGGCTAAAAACCTTAAGGGCACTTATATGTTGCTCGACGAAGCTTCGATTACGGGTACAGCTAACATTATCATGAGCGCGGTGTTGGCTAAAGGCACTACAACCATCTATAATGCTGCATGCGAACCTTACATTCAGCAACTGTGTCATTTGCTGAACCAAATGGGTGCTAACATCTCGGGCATAGGGTCGAACCTTCTTCACATTGTGGGAGTGGAGTCTCTTCATGGAGCTACACACCGCATACTACCCGACATGATTGAGATTGGCTCGTTCATTGGTATGGGAGCTATGGTGGGCGATGGTTTGATTATTCGCCAAGCAGGTGTGAAGCAATTAGGCATTATCCCTGAAGCTTTCCGTCGATTAGGCATTAAGCTTTATATTAAGGGCGATGATATCCTTATTCCAGCTCAAAAGCACTATCAAATTGAGTCGTTTATAGATGGCTCTTTCATGACCTTGGCAGACGCGCCTTGGCCAGGACTCACTCCCGACCTTCTGAGTGTGCTCATTGTGGTGGCTACACAGGCACGTGGCACAGTACTCTTCCACCAAAAAATGTTTGAGAGCCGCTTGTTCTTTGTTGACAAACTCATTGAAATGGGGGCACAGATTATTCTTTGCGATCCGCACCGTGCAGTGGTTGTAGGACATGACCACAAAATTCGCTTGAGAGGCAGACGTATGGTTTCGCCTGATATTCGTGCGGGAATTGCCTTGCTCATTGCAGCTTTGAGTGCTGAAGGCACAAGCCGCATTGACAATGTAGAACAAATAGACCGTGGTTATGAATGTATTGAAGAACGCCTTAATCAGCTTGGCGCAAAAATTACACGTTGCTAAACACGACTCGAAGCACTCTAATCTGCAAAAATCATGATTCGCGATACCGAAGTTTTTAAAATAGGATATATTGCCAAACAACGAGGCTTGCGTGGCGAGGTGGAGATGTCGTTTACAGACGATTGCTTTGACGCAGGCTCTGCCGACTATCTTGTGCTCGACATGGATGGTATTCTTGTTCCTTTCTTTTGGGAGGAATATCGCTTTAAGAATGATGATACGCTTATCATTAAATTCGAGGATATTGACGATGAAAAAAAGGCACGCACCTTGGTCGGACATGCGGTGTATTATCCCAAAGCACACTACGTGGATGCGGTTGAGGATGGCGAGGGTTCTACGCTTTCATCATACAAGGCGCTGACAGGCTTTAAGGTTTATAACCAAGACAATGAGGAGATAGGCGAGATTCTGCATGTGGACGATAGTTCAGTTAACACATTGCTAACCATTGCCGATGGTGAAGGCGACGAGATGCTCTTTCCGTTTCACAATGATTTTCTCCTTAACTATGATCTTAAGGAAAGAACGCTACAACTCTTTATTCCTGAAGAGTTGAAGAATTTGAATAAATAAAATTTCATTTGCACCAACAAGATGAAAAAAATAGCAATACTGGGCTCTACAGGCTCGATTGGTACCCAAGCGCTCGATGTGATTAAGCAACATCCCGAGCAGTTTGAGGCACGTGTGCTCACTGCAGGCAGCAACGTGGATTTGCTTGTGAAGCAAGCACGTGAGTTTGTGCCTGATGCTGTGGTGATTGCTGACGAAAGCAAATATGACACGGCTTGTAAGGCTTTAGAGGACTTGCCTATTAAGGTATATACGGGTAGCGAAGCGCTCTGCCAAGTAGTAGAAAGCGACAATGTAGACATTGTGCTGACTGCCATGGTGGGTTTCGCGGGATTACGCCCCACGGTGGCTGCCATTAAAGCGCACAAAATAATTGCCTTGGCAAACAAGGAAACGCTTGTGGTGGCTGGTAGCGTGATTCGCTCGCTTTGCATGACACATAAGGTGCCTATTCTACCCGTAGACAGTGAGCACTCTGCTATATATCAATGTTTGAATGGCGAAAACTGTAATCCAATTAAGCGCATTCTGCTTACTGCATCGGGAGGTCCCTTCCGCAATATGAGCCAAGCAGAGCTTGAAGAGGTGACGCCCGAACAGGCGTTGAAACATCCTAATTGGAAGATGGGTAGCAAAATCACGATAGACTCTGCCACGATGCTGAATAAGGGTTTTGAGATGATTGAAGCGCATTGGCTTTATGCGGTAGCACCCGAAAATATACAAGTGGTGGTTCATCCTGAAAGTATTATTCACTCTGCCATTGAATTTGCTGATGGTGCGGTGATTGCACAACTTGGTACACCTGATATGCGTTTGCCTATTCAGTATGCATTTAGCTATCCACAACGTTTGTCGCTTAATTCTGAGCCGTTAGACCTCTTTAAGGTGAGAACACTCCACTTTAATGAGCCCGACATGGAAAGATTCCCTTGTTTGCGCTTGAGTTATGAGGCTATTCGTAAGGGTGGAAATATGCCTTGTGTGCTGAATGCTGCAGGCGAAATAACGAATTTGGCTTTCCGCGAGGGTCGCATTAAGTTTACGGATATTCCGCGCCTTATTGAACGTGCTATGCATGAGGCAGACTTTATTGCTCAACCTAACCTTGAAGACCTTTTTGCCACTGATGATGCCGTGCGTAAACTTACAAGTGGTTATATTCATTAAAGGTGGTTCTAAAAAAGTGTTTTTTATTTTCTAAAATTCTGATAACGGATGAGGCTTTGAAAATTTCGACTTTTTACACCTCAAAAGGCGGATATTAATCAAAAAAACGCATCTAAAGAGATTCATAGAGGGGAGTCCTTAAGTGATTCAACAGACTCCCCTATCCCACTCATCCTATAAATCCAACACAACAACAAACGTGGAAATATTTTTTACTAAAGCTCTTCAGCTTATTCTGTGCTTTGCCCTTCTCGTAATTTTGCACGAGGGCGGACACTTTTTATTTGCTAAACTGTTTAAAGTACGTGTAGAAAAGTTTTGTCTTTTCTTTGACCCTTGGCTCACGCTATTTAAGTTTAAACCTCGCAAAAGCGACACTACTTATGCCTTAGGATGGTTACCTTTGGGTGGCTACGTGAAAATTTCGGGCATGATAGACGAGTCGATGGACACGGAGCAAATGAAACAACCCGTACAACCTTGGGAATTTCGTGCAAAGCCTGCTTGGCAACGATTGCTCATTATGATAGGCGGTGTATTGGTTAACTTTATTACTGCTTTGGTTATTTATGCTGCGGTTCTCTTTACATGGGGCGAGACTTACGTGCCTATTCAAAACATGAGCTACGGCTTTAAATTTAACGAACAAGCACAACAACTCGGTTTTCGCGATGGCGACATTTTGTTAGGCACCGACTCTAAAACATTTAAAGTGTTTGATGGCAATGTATATCGCGACCTTAGCGAAGCTCACTCTGCCACGGTGCTACGTGCAGGAAAACAAGTGAAGATTGCAATGCCGGGCGACTTGAATATGCTCGACATGATTAAGCAACAGCCTCGTTTTGTGGAAGCACTTATCCCCTCGCTTGTAGATAGTATTATTCCCAATAGTCCTGCAGCTAAAGCAGGCATCCATGTGGGCGATCAAATTGTAGGTTTTAACGACAAAACTTTTACGACAGTCAACGATTTTGAAGTGATACGTGGCACGATGAACGATGTGCTTGCTGCTTCGCCTACACATGCCGACAGTGTGAGATTGCGCAATGTAACCTTATTGGTGCGTAGAGTGAACACGGCACAAACAGATACTTTGAAATTGCAAATGACGCCCGACTTTAAGTTAGGCATTGCTTGGTATAATCCTGCTGTTTCAGACTATAAGACGGTGACTCGTCACTATGGTTTCTTTGAAAGTATCCCTGCAGGTGTAACCCATGGTTGCAAAGTACTTGCAGGCTATGTAGACGACCTTAAATATCTCTTTACTGCTGATGGCGCCAAGAGTGTTGGTTCGTTTGCAGCCATAGGTAACCTTTTCCCCGAATCGTGGAATTGGTGTCGTTTTTGGGAACTCACGGCTTTCATCTCTTTGATGTTGGCATTTATGAACTTGCTTCCCATCCCTGCTCTTGATGGCGGTCATGTGTTCTTCCTCTTGGTTGAGGTGATTACACGCAGAAAACCGAGCGATAAGTTTATGGAGCGTGCACAGACCATAGGTATGATTCTATTACTCTTGCTTATGGCTCTCGCCATCTTTAACGATGCTCGCAACTTCTTGTTTTAGGGTGTCCTGAAAAATTGGGTATACAAAATCCACAAAAAGCACGTGCTAAAAAAGCGTGCTTTTTGTGGATTTTGAACACTCTACTTGAAATTACATCTCCCATCTAATGCCAAATGCTAAGGAGAGTGCTTGGCTCCAAGGATAACTTTTGTTGGTAAACTTCGAGGCTAAATAAAGATCGCATGTAGACAATTCGTAATACACACTTACCGCTTGATGCAACAAACGTTTGCCTGGGGGAATGTGGTAGCGAAGGCGCTGACCAACAAATATATTTGTGCGAACCTTTGTAGAAAAGCCATAGTAATGCTTGGGATAACGCGAAGGCAAGTCACGCCAAAAGTCATCGCCCGAAATGGTGCTAAAAAATAATCCTGTGGTGAGTGGTTGTAAGGTGAGGTGCTTGTTCAAACTACAATGCCAAGGCACATAACGCTCTTTAATTGTAAAGGTTGTATGTACACTTTCGGTGTGGTAACGAGGCACAAATCCTATTAACAACTCTGTTTCCCAATGCTGATTTTTGCCATAATGCCATCCTACGCCCACACTCATTAAACCGATGCTGCCAGCATATTGCAATGTGGCTTGATTGGGCACTAAACGCATCCAACGACGCATATAACGCTCACGACGTTTTTCATACTTCATTTCACGCTTTAAACTGTCGGTCACTTGTGCATATTCTTGTCCACTTAGCGTGTCTGCGACTTGCGTAATTAGGGTGTCACATACAATTGCTTCAATGACTTTTGTACGTTGTGTGTTTGCTGCCCAACCTGCAGAAATCCCCATTGCACAACCTACGCCCCACAAAAGTACACGCCTAATATTTGATAACTTCGTACGCATAGGTTCCGTCTTTTTTAAGGGTAAATAAAAGGTATTCTCTGCTTTTGGCTGCACCACATTCGTAATAGAGCATGTCATCGCCAAAAATATCGTCGACAGTGCGACAATGGCCATGTCCACACAAACAGAACTTTAAGTGGGGATATTTGTGTAGTTCTTCCTCGAATACATCAGCCACGTTGTTATTAAATTGGTCGGAATGAGGCATGGCGTGCATGGCTACTATAGTTGCTGCCACCTCGTTTGTGGAAATTTGCTTATAGTCGTTTCGCAAAAAAGCAAAATCGGGAATGGCTGTAGAATAATCATATTCAAAGGCATTTGTATTTAAGCAAACAAAATGAAAAGGTCCAGCATTAAACGTGAAATTAGTGTTGCCAAACAAATAGCGATAGGTATCACCACCTGTGCCTAAGCAGTCGTGATTACCGATTATAACGACATAGGGCATTTGCAGTTTTTCTAAAATGTCGCGCTGAAGGGTGAATTCACGTGTCACGCCAAAGTCTGATATATCGCCACAATGAATCACAAAATCTACGTCAGCACGCGCGTTAATGCTTTTAACAGCTTGATTGGTTTCGTCGTACCAACGTTGTGTGTCACTGATTACTGCAAATTTCACAGAATCACGTCCTGCACAACGCTCCTCAATTTGAGCTATGTGTGTGGCGTTAAGACCATGAGCTCCCTTTATCCGTGTGTCGTAAGGGTGATAATCTATAACGTCGCAGCTTGCAAATGCTATGACTGTTGTCAGTGTTAAAGTATTGAATAAATGTTTCATGTTGCAAAAGTAAAAAAGAATATCAATTACTAAAGTATCCTATTTTTCCTTCAAACTATCCCATAACTTTTTTAGACCAATGTTTCCGACATTTACGACATTTTTTGAGGAATGACTTAGTGAAAATGTCTATTTTGATAAGCTAAATTTTTTGTTTTTCATTTCCCTATCGATGCATAAAACGTGTGCCATAAAATTTTAGAATTTGCACGCCCTATCGTTTGGGGTAAAATTCTTTGTGTTTGCAACAATACAAGTCCGCAAATGCAGAAAAGAATACATAGAATATTGGCAAACGATTATATTTTAGTAAATTTGCAGCAAAATATAAGAAAATAAATACTCATGCCCAAATATAACACCACTGAGGAATTCGAAAAAGTGTTGCACGACTGCCGCGAAATCTATGTGAAAAAGCTGCACGACTATGGCACCGCATGGCGTGTAATGCGTCCTGAAACTGTTACTGATCAACTTTACATTAAAGCTGCACGCATTCGTAGTTTGCAAATGAAGGGTTGTGCAATGGTGGACGAAGGCATTGTACCCGAATTTGTTGCAATTGTAAATTATAGCATTATTGCGTTGATTCAACTCGACAAAGGGGTGGCAAACAGCGAAGATCTCAGTGTGGAACAAGCTACTGAACTCTATGACAAGCATGCAAAAGAGGCGCTTGAACTGATGCTGAAAAAGAATCATGACTATGACGAGGCATGGCGAGGCATGCTTGTAAGCTCATACGCTGACCTCATCTTTATGAAGATATTCCGCACCAAGCAAATTGAAGCGCTTAACGGCAATACACTGATTAGTGAAGGTGTGGCTGCTAACTACATGGACATGATGAACTACGCCGTGTTTGGCTTGATAAAACTCACCATTGAAAAGTAAATTCATTACATATTCATTGCTCACACTGAGCATCGTATGTCGCTTGGTGCTTTGCGCCACCTTTATATTTTCTGGTTTTGTAAAGGTGGCAGACCCTATGGGCATGACGCACAAACTTCACGCTTATGCAAGCGCATTGAACTTGCCCTATAGCCAGTCTATGCTTTTGCTCGAATTTGCTGCATGTGCATTGGGCACGATTGAATTTGTTTTGGGCGTTTACTTGCTCTTAGGTGTACACCGCCGATGGACGGCTCGCATCACGACTGTCTTTATGCTTGTTTTTACGGCACTCACTACATGGATTTACATAGATAATCCAGTACCCGACTGCGGATGTTTTGGTGATGCTATTATCTTGACTAACGCACAAACGCTGCTTAAAAACATTGTGTTGTTAGCGGCTTCTGTATTTTTGTTATACAAGCCTGCACGCATTCATCGACTTATTTCGACACGCAATTCTTGGGTTATCTCTATCTATTCTTGGGTCTATGCTATTGTGTTAGCGCTTTACACGTTGCATTATCTGCCCGTAATAGACTTTTCACCCTATACAAAAGGGGCTGACATTCGCGGAGCGCTTATGGGTGAAATAAAAGGTAAACAAGCTGAAAAACTGCTTAACTTTTACTTGGCTGATGCACGAACCGATGAGGATGTGACTCTCGATATCCTTAATGATAAAGGTTACACATTTATTCTTACCGCAGCAAATGTGCAGCAGGCTGATGATGGGTGTTGCGACCGCATTAACGACCTCTACGACTTTTGCCACGACCACGGCTATAAATTCTATATGGCTACAGCATCTACAGATAAGGATGTGGCTGACTGGATAGATCGAACTGGTGCAGCCTACCCTATTCTGCACGCTGAAGACACGGAACTCAACACAATGGTGCGTGCCACCCCAGGACTGCTATTGCTGCACGACGGAAAGGTGGTGACGAAATGGAGTAATAATAATTTGCCCGAGGTGGCAGACGATAGTACTACCATTACACACATCACACAGCATGGCATTAAACATCCCGTGGTGATGTTGCTGTTGTGGTTTATCGTGCCACTGCTACTTATTGTAGGACTCGATTCACTTTGGATTGGACATAAATTTTACAAACATCATATCTACGTTAAACGTTTTAAACTCAAAAAAATCATGAGAAAGAAAATCGTTGCAGGTAACTGGAAAATGAACAAGGACCTGCAGGAAGGCGTTGCCCTTGCTAAGGAATTGAACGAAGTGCTCACAGCCGATAAACCCAACTGTGGTGTAATCATCTGCACTCCTTTCATCCACCTCGCTTCAGTAGCTAACATCATCGATGCCAATATCATTGGTTTGGGTGCTGAAAATTGCGCTGACAAGGTAAGTGGTGCATACACTGGCGAAGTTTCTGCCGAAATGGTAAAGAGCACTGGTGCTAACTACGTCATCCTCGGTCACAGCGAACGTCGTGCTTACTACAACGAAACTCCCGAGATCTTGAAGGAAAAGGTAAACTTGGCTCTCGCTAACAACCTCGACGTTATCTTCTGCATCGGTGAAGTCCTCGAAGAACGCGAAGCTGGCAAGCAGAACGAAGTTGTTAAGGCACAGCTCGAAGGCTCACTCTTCGACCTCACTCCTGAACAGTTCTCACACATCATCTTGGCTTACGAACCCGTTTGGGCTATCGGTACTGGTAAGACTGCTACTGCTGATCAAGCTGAAGAAATGCACGCTTTCATCCGTCAGACTATCGCCGACAAGTTTGGTGCTGAGGCTGCTGAAAACGTATCTATCCTCTATGGTGGTAGCTGCAAGCCCTCTAACGCTAAGGAAATCTTCTCGAAGGTTAATGTTGACGGTGGCTTGATTGGTGGCGCTGCTTTGAAGGCTGCTGACTTCAAGGGTATCATCGACGCTTGGAAGGCTTAATCCTTTAAAAAGGATATCTTAAAACTGCAGAATGGTGGTTTTAAATCATATTATTTTTAGAACCACCCTTTAACTTAGTGTAAATGTGTGGAGCTATGAGCAACTGCACATTTACACTATCTTAAAACATCGAAGTTTCAATGAATTACAACCCCATGAAAGCTTTAATCTTATCTGTCTTTGCTTCTTTAGTTGCTTTTCAACTTCACGCACAGAATACTTATACTGAAAAACTACGACAAAACGAAGCCGGTAAAGGTTCCGTAATTATTAATCATTCACCCGAAATTGACAACGTGGTGAACCATGGCAACAAGAAAAAAAGTACAACAACCACTCCTGTTGTCCATAACACAACTAAAACGCAAACCGACACGCACACAGAGAGTGCGCCACATACGGTTGCTAACACAAATAAAAATGAGCACAAAAAAGAGGGTAAAACTGAGGCTACACACGCAAATACCTCAAAACCTCATACAGGCTCAACTCGCCCTAATGTAAATAGACAGAAGCACTACATATCGCGTGCCCGACATAAGGCACGCGGATATCGTATATGCATCTTTACAGGCGGAAATACCCGTGCCGATAAGATGAAGGCTATCGAAATGGGAAATAAATGCAGACGACTATTTAAGGAGTTAGCTGTTTACCCAAGTTTCGAAGCACCAAGATGGGTAACTCATGTAGGCGATTTTAAAACGCATCAGGAGGCACAAAAATATGTAGCACGTATTCGACGTGCACACTTCACTTACGAAACACGTATCGTAGCAAGCGAAGTGAATGTGCCATACTAACAACATGGGATATTCTTTGCAATATGTGCTGAAAAATATCAGAATCAACTCTATAATAATAGAAAGTTAAAGATTAAGAGGTCTGTGTAATTAAATAATACACAATCTTGAAAGACTTAGGCTTAAAATATCCAATAACAAACATGGAAACTGACAAACTTGAACAACTGCAACATCACTATCACGAAATATTGAAACTGCTTGGTGAAGACGCTGAACGTGAAGGGTTGGTTAAAACCCCTTTGCGTGTGGCTAAGGCTATGCAGACACTGACACGTGGCTACGAAATGGATCCACACGCTGTACTGAACTCGGCTAAGTTTCGCGAGCCTTATAACCAAATGGTTATTGTAAAAGATATTAATTTTTATTCACTTTGCGAACACCACATGTTGCCCTTCTATGGTAAGGTGCATGTAGCATACATCCCTAATGGTTACATTACGGGACTCTCAAAAATAGCTCGCGTGGTTGACATTTTTTCGCACCGTCTGCAAGTGCAAGAGCGCATGACAAAGCAAATTAAAGACTGCATCAACGAAGCTCTCTCACCATTGGGTGTTATGGTTGTAGTTGAAGCTAAACACATGTGTATGCAAATGCGCGGTGTTGAGAAAGACAGCTCTGTGACTGTAACTTCAGACTTCTGCGGTGCTTTTGAACAGGCTAAAACACGTGCCGAGTTTTTACAACTTATTGGCAAACAGGTTTAAAGCATAATAAAAGGGCGAAAATCAAAACCCTTCACTGAGGTGCTACCGATAATCACAAAAATTATCGGAGGCACCCTCTGCATTTAAAGGTAGTTATAAAAATTCTGCTATTAACCACATTTAAACGTAGAAGCACACAATAAAATTCACGACTCTTCGTTATACACTATAAAAATATGATTGAATACATCAGAGGCATTGTGGACGAACTAACGCCTACGCAAGCCATCATCGAAGCAAAGTCGGGTGTGGGATATGCACTCAGCATTTCACTCAACACCTACACTGCTATTCAAAACAAGAACGAGGTTAGGCTCTTTGTTTATGAAGTGATACGAGAGGATGCTTACCTTCTATTTGGATTTGCCACTCGCATTGAACGCGAACTCTTTGAATTACTTATCGGTATTTCGGGAGTAGGCGGTCAAACAGCCCGAATGGTGCTTTCTGCCTTTACGCCAGCTGACTTGGCGAATATCGTTCAAAGTGAGGATGTTCGCTCACTGAAAAGTGTAAAAGGTATTGGTCCGAAAGCTGCGCAACGCATTATTGTGGAGCTGAAGGATAAGATGACCAACTTTATGGGCATTGGTAATGCTGCAAACGCTGCAGATGGCACAAATGTACAGGTGGCTTCGCCTGTAGTAGACGAAGCTGTGCAAGCTTTGGCGGTATTAGGATTCTCGCCAGCTCCAACCCAAAAGGTGGTTATGCAAATTGTGAAAGAAGATCCTTCTATTCCCGTTGAGGTTATTATCAAAAAGGCGCTAAAGATGCTTTAGAAAGAAGCACAAAACGCTAAGTATTAAAGAAGATACCTAAAATTTTTGAGAAAGAGTTCTGATACTTCAATCTAAATATAAGTAAGGCGAATTTTAATAACCTGCTTAAAGTATCAACCCACACAAAATAAATAACTGTTGAAACAGACGTTCTACATACTGCTGCTTGTATTGGCCACTTTTAGTATTGGGGCTGGACAAGCGGCATTTATGCACTTAAAGACTACGACACCGACCACTGAGGCACAAGAGAGTCATGCCACAAACATGAATACTCAAAAAGCCATAACGTGGTCGGACAATGACACATTGCCCAAAGTGAGAAAAACATCGTTCACTACTTGGGCTGACACTACACGCGGAGCAATAGACTTGCGCGACCCCGAAAACATAAAGACTGAAGCCGATTACGACGATAAAACTGGAGGATATTATTGGGGACGTAAATTGGGAGACGATTTTCTCGATACGCCCTTCTCTATGTCATGGGAAGAATATCAAAATCTCATGATGAAACATTCTATTGCCAATTATTATCGTGCAAAAAACGCAGAAGAATTTAAAAAGCACGGCAAAGATAAATTCGATTTTACGGACATGCATTTTGACTTGGGCCCCATGAACAAGGTGTTTGGCCCTGGAGGAGTACGCATTAAAACACAAGGTTCGGCAGAATTGAAAATTGGAGCTAATACGCGATTTACAGACAATCCCAGTCTTTCAGAACGCAACCGTAAGGTGTTTGGTTTTGACTTTGATGAAAAAATTAACCTGAGCCTCAATGGTAAAGTGGGCGATAAGGTAAACATGGACTTTAACTACAACTCTGAAGCTACCTTCGACTTTGATACACAAAGTCTGAAGTTGCGCTACGAGGGTAAAGAAGACGAAATTATCAAACTTATTGAAGCAGGTAATGTGAGTATGCCTACCAACTCTTCGTTGGTGCGAGGTGCCTCTTCGCTCTTTGGTGTGAGAACTGATATGCAGTTTGGTAAACTTAAGCTCTCAACCGTAGTAGCTCAGAAGAAATCATCTTCATCATCGGTAAGTTCAAAAGGTGGTTCACAACTTACAAGTTTTGAATTTTCGGCAGATGCATACGACGAAAATCGTCATTTCTTCCTTTCACACTACTTCCGCGACCATTACGACGACAACATGCGTCAGTTGCCCAACATCACATCGGGCATCACTATTAACCGTATCGAAGTGTGGGTTACCAATAAAACGGGTGCCACAAACGATACGCGTAACATTGTGGGATTTACTGATTTAGGCGAATACAACCATATTGCCAACGATATGTGGTCGCCTGCTAACGATGTGAACCCTACAAACAATTCAAACACGCTATATATGGCGTTGACTAACGACTTGGTGGCTGCACGAAATATTTCAGCGACAACGCCTACCCTTGATGCAGCAGGATTAGTGGGCGGTAGCGATTACGAAAAGTTAGAGTCGGCACGAAAACTCAACAGCTCTGAATATAACGTTAATTCAGCATTGGGATATATCTCACTGAAACAGACATTACAAACAGACCAAGTGTTGGCAGTGGCTTACGAATACACCTACAAAGGTCAAACATTCCAAGTGGGTGAATTTTCGTCAGACCGTAAAGACAACAAAGAAGCTCTCTTTGTGAAGACGCTTAAAAATACAGCCTGTACACCCGCTATGGGCAATTGGAACTTGATGATGAAAAACGTCTATGCATTAGGAGCGACTTCTGTGCAGAAGGATAAGTTTAAGTTGGACATTAAAATTTTGTCTGACACAACAGGTGTATACCTTAGCTACATCCCAGATCCAAGCATTAAAGATAAAAAAATTCTGACATTAGTAGGACTCGACCGTTTGGACAATAACAACAAAATTGGTGCAAACGGTGTGTTCGACTATGTAGAAGGCTACACCATTGATGCCTCGAGTGGACGTGTATTCTTTCCCGTGGTAGAACCCTTTGGCTCTTCGTTGGCAAAAAGTATCAACAACCCTTCGGTTTCGGATAAATATGTATTTCAAGAACTCTACGATTCTACCCGAACCATAGCAAAACAAATTGCCGAACGCAATAAGTTTTTAATTACAGGTCAGTATAAAGCCACACGCAACGATGAAATTCAACTGAATGCTATGAATATCCCACGTGGTTCGGTAGTAGTTACGGCGGGTGGTCAAACACTTACTGAAGGCTCGGATTATACGGTAGATTACAATTCTGGCGTAGTGCGTATTCTGAATAAGAGCATCCTCGATGCTGGAACCAATGTGAACGTGAGCTTAGAGAGCAACACGGACTATGGTATGCAGCGAAAGACGATGTTTGGCATGAACTTTCAGTATGATTTCTCAAAGGACTTTCAATTTGGCGGTACATTTATGCACTTGGGCGAAAAACCTCTAACCACCAAAGTCGCTATGGGATCAGAACCCTTGAACAACACGTTGTGGGGACTCAACCTTTCATGGAAAAAACAAAGCCAACGCCTTACTGACTGGATTGATAAGTTACCACTGATTCATGTTACAGCACCCTCAAGCATCAACTTCTCAGCTGAGTTTGCACAACTTGTGGCAGGCAAAAGTCGTGGTGCACAGGGTAATGCCTCGTATATCGATGACTTTGAAAACTCTAAAAGTGAAATAGACATTTCGAATCCAAAGGAATGGAATCTATCAAGTGTTCCCTCTATGTTCCCAGAGTCGAAATATAGCAACGATGTGCGATATGGTTATAATCGTGCCTTGTTGGCATGGTACTACATCGACCCACTTTTTACACGTCGTTCTTCAAGTTTAACGCCAAGTCACATAAAAAATGACTTGGCACAACTCTCAGACCCCGACGTACGCGAGATTTACAAAAGCGAACTCTTCCCCAATAAGAGTGTGAATATGCAGGAAGCTAATACGCTGAATGTACTCAATTTAGCTTACTACCCCAATGAACGTGGTCCTTACAACCTCGACCCCTCACTCGATGCGAATGGACGTTTGCTCAATCCAGGTAAACGTTGGGGTGGTATGATGCGCAAACTCGAAACTTCAGACTTTGAAGCTGCCAATATCGAGTACATCGAATTTTGGATGCAAGATCCATTTATGAAAGCGAAAGAGGCTGGCACAACTTTCAATGGCGACCTTTACTTTAACTTGGGCGAAATTAGCGAGGACGTATTGAAAGATGGAAAGAAATTCTATGAAAGTGGACTGCCTATTGACGATGACCCCACACAATATACCGAAACCATTTGGGGACGTGTGCCCACACAAAACACAGTGACTTATGCTTTTAACACTGCAAGTGGAGCACGCGCCAAACAAGACGTGGGCTTTAACGGTCTAAGCTCTGAACAAGAGCGTACCTACCCTGCCTATGCAGCTTTCTTGGCTGCCATTCAGCCCAAAGTATCGCCTACCGTTTACGATAGCATATTAAAGTCACCCTCTGCCGACAAGTATCATTACTTCCGTGGTTCAGACTATGACCGTGAGGGGCGTTCTATTCTCGATCGTTACAAATACATCAATAACCCCAACGGAAACTCACCTGATGCGGATAGCTCACCCGAGAAATACAGCACAGCCTATAAAACACAACCCGACGTGGAGGATATTAACCAAGACTTCACGCTCAACGAATACGAAAAATATTACCAATACCGCGTGCGCATTGCTGAAGATGCGATGCAAGTAGGGCAAAACTACATTGTAGACAAACGTGTAACAAGCCAAAAGACACGCGATGGCAAAACCAAAGAATACACTTGGTACCAATTTCGCATTCCCGTAGATCAATACGAAAAACGTGAAGGTGGCATCTCTGACTTCTCGTCTATCCGCTTTATGCGTATGTTCCTCACAGGATTCGAGAAACCCGTAGTATTGCGTTTTGCCACACTCAACTTGGTACATGGCGAATGGCGCTCTTACGAACAAGCACTTTACCAAGGAAAGGCTCCTGAAGCAAGCGGTACACTTGAAGTAAGTGCCGTAAACTTTGAAGAGAACAATGCCAAAGAGCCCGTTAACTACATCATGCCCCCAGGCATTAGTCGTGTAGTAGACCCAGGACAAACCCAAATTTTGCAAAATAACGAGCAAGCTCTCTCACTCACAGTGAAGCAGTTGGGAAGTGGTGATGCACGTGCCGTATATAAAAATACGAACCTCGACTTACGTCGCTACAAGCACTTGCAAATGTTTACACACGCCAACGCGTTGATTGGCGAAAATACGGTAGAAGATGGACAGACCTCTATCTTCATTCGTTTGGGTTCTGACTACAAGAGCAACTTCTACGAATATGAAATTCCGCTGAAGATAACCCCCGCACGTCGTTATGCCGATAATACAAGCGAGGCACGTTTGGTGTGGCCCGACGACAACATGCTCGATATCGATTTAACGTCGCTCACCGATGTAAAGAAAAATCGCAATAAGCAGAAGGCTTTAGGCATGGCCTCATACGCACAACTTTATTCTGAATACGATGCAAACCGTCCTGCTAACAAAATTAGTGTGATGGGTAATCCCTCATTGGGTGAGGTTCGCACCATTATGATAGGTGTACGCAATAACTCACGTACCGTGCAGAATGTAGAAGTGTGGGCAAACGAATTACGCTTACAGCAGTTTACGAATAAAGGTGGATGGGCTGCCCAATCACAACTGAATGTGCAACTCTCTGACCTTGCTTCTGTAAATCTTACCGGACACATCGAAACCGAAGGTTTTGGTGGATTAGAGGAAACCGTGACACAACGTCGCGACAATAACCTCTACGAATATTCAGTTACTACAAACGTAAATGCTGGAAAGATTTTGCCTGAAAAGGCAAAGCTCAATGCACCAATTTATTACTCATACTCTAAGCAACGCACCTCGCCGCGTTACAATCCGCTCGATACGGACATGGAGTTGCAAGATGCATTAGACGCACTTCCCAATAAAGCACAAAAGGATTCGTTGAAGAATATTGCCGAAAATGTAATCGTAAATAAAAACTTCAGTATCTCTGGAGCTCGCTTCAACATTGCCACAAAGCGACACCCCATGCCCTACGACCCAGCCAACTTTACCTTTGGCTATGCACACTCATCGCGCAACACAACGGGCGAAACCACAGCCTGGGAAAAAGACCAAAACTGGAAGTACACTTTCAACTATAACTGGTCTACAAACTTTAAGCCATTCGAACCTTTTAAGAGTTCAAAAAGTAAGTCTAAGTGGTTCAAGATTTTGAAAGAGCAAAGCTTCAATTATCTGCCACAGAATGTGGGATTCAACTCTGACATCACACGCTCGTATTATGAATTACAAGAGCGCGATATGGAGAATCTCGACAACACGTCACTGCCACTTACTTGGTCGAGCGACTTCCTTTGGAATCGTTCTTTCCAATTACGTTGGGACTTGACCAAAAACATTCATGCTAACTTCTCATCGGGCACAAATGCTGAAATCGAACAGCCTTACACCGCTGTCAACAAAGATTTGTATCCCGACCGATATACAGCATGGAAAGATTCAGTGTGGACTAGTATTAAACACCTAGGACGTCCATTGTCATACCAACAAAACTTTGATTTCTCATGGAAGTTGCCCATTAACAAGATTCCCTATCTCACATGGATTACAACAGACGCAGCCTATAACGCTACGTATAACTGGGCGCGTGGTTCTGAACTCGAAAATGGTTCTACTTTGGGCCACACCATTAACAATTCAAGAAACATCACAGCCAACGGACGCCTCAACATGGAGACGCTCTATAATTATGTGCCCTTCTTGAAAAAAGTGAACCGCAAATACGCACAAACTCCTAAGGATAAAAAGAAAGGAGTTGATGGGAAGAAGGCATTCCAAAAAGAACTTACACTGAAGGCTGACACTACACAAGTGTTACAACATAACCAACGTGCTAAGAAGATTCGTGTAACAGCACTCCGTCCCGACGGAACACGCTACCCCATCCGCTTCAAGGTGTTAGACAACAACAAGATTCTTATCCTCTCGCAAGACACGGCTCGCTTAAAAATAACCGTTACGCCCAAAAAGCGTACTGAAGACCAAGTATGGTATAAAGGTTTGCAAATGGGGTCGCGCTTCTTAATGATGGTGCGCAACTTGAGCATTAACTATACCAACCGCTTTAACATGAACGTACCTGGCTTCTTGCCACAAATTGGCGATATATTCGGGCAGAGCAAGAGTGCAGGAGCATTTGCACCAGGACTCAACTTTGCCTTTGGTGCTACCGACGAGAGCTATATACGCCACGCTGCTGAACGTGGTTGGTTGCTCATGGCAGACAGTGTTACCACGCCCGCTACATCAAACCTCACTGAATCGTTGCAATTGCGTGCCACACTCGAACCCTTCCGCGATGTAAAAATCGACCTCAATGCTTCGCGCAATACAACGCGCAACCGTAGCATTCAGTTTATGTTCGACGGAATGCCTACCACACAAACAGGTTCATTCTCTATGACGACCATCTCAATCGGCAGTGCATTCGAAAAGACGGGATCACCCGACAAGGGTTACAAGAGCAAAACCTTTACCAAGTTTGTCAACTCCCTCGAGGGATACCGTCAGCAGGTAGAAAATCTTTATGCCAATGCCACATATCCCATAGGCTCTAATTGGGCTGGTAAACCCTTCGACCCCGCCAATGGCACCGTAAGTGCATATTCACCCGAGGTTATGGTTCCCGCATTCCTTAATGCCTACACCATGGGTAACAGTGGTTTAGACATCTTCCCCTCATTACTAAAACTGCTCCCTAATTGGAGCATCTCATATGGTGGACTCTCTAAGTTGCCTAAAATGAAGAAGGTGTTTAAGAGCTTCAATCTGAACCACTCTTATAAGAGCGTATATTCGGTAGGTTCATACAACACGTATACCAGCTACATGGAGTACATGAATGGATTTGGTTTTGTCAACGACGTAGTATCGGGCAACCCCATCCCAAGTTGCATGTACGATGTAACCACTGTTAGCATCAATGAGAGTTTCTCTCCCTTGATTGGTATCGACATGACCTTCCAAAACAATTTGACTGCAAAGGTCGAAATGCGCAAAACCCGTGTACTCACACTGAGCATGACTTCGCAACAATTGGCAGAAACACGCTCTAACGACTTTGTGCTTGGCTTTGGTTATAAAATTGCCGATCTCAAACTCTTTGCTCCTAAACGTACCATTAGAAGCAAACAAAAAGGTGGTGGAACCAAAAAGACTACTACAAATAGCAATGGTTTTGCCAACGACTTGAACCTACGCCTCGACCTCACTTTCCGCAACCAAAATGCACTGAATCGTGATATCCTCACACAACTTACACAGGCTACA
Source organism: uncultured Prevotella sp. (assembly GCA_900543155.1). Taxonomy (GTDB): domain Bacteria; phylum Bacteroidota; class Bacteroidia; order Bacteroidales; family Bacteroidaceae; genus Alloprevotella. The sequence goes on along the minus strand of UQQN01000003.1, from coordinate 8,644 downwards.
AGCGGAAACAAGGCAGTACAAGTTTCGTTCTCGGCAGACTATGCATTGAGCAAATTGCTTACACTCACGGCGTACTACGACCGACAGATGAACAAGCCCTTGCTCACTTCAAGTTCATACCCTGTAACTACACAAGATTTTGGCGTGAGCATCAAGTTCACCCTCAACAGATAATTTACAAAAAATGAAAATTTTCAGATTCTTCGCAAACAATATAAATGGCGAAAAAGCGTTATATAATGATGTGAGCACTGCGCTTATTCCCGACACCGCACTACTCATACAAAAACGCCCGTTTTTCATCCCCGACTTTACGCAGCAATGCATGGTACAACTCTGTGCCTGCATTCGCATTAACCGATTGGGACGCAGCATCCATCAAAAATTTGCGCACCGCTACTATAACGATATTACAATCGCTACACACTTCGTAGCACGCGACTTGCTCACTCAGTTGCAAACCGAGCAAAAGCCGTGGGATAAAGCTTTAGGTTTTGACAATGCAGTAGCAGTGTCTGAGGATACACTGCTAACACTCTCCGATGATGCCACAGCAAACATTACACTACGCATTGATGAGGCTGAAGTTAGCACAAATCTAAATTTGGAAAAGATAAACGAAATGGCAGACATCCTCATTGCTGATGTCAGCCAATTCTATACCTTGCGACAAGGCGATTTGCTACTCATTCCGCTTCATATCAACGAGCAGCAAGTTCGCATAGACAACCACTTGAGCATTCACTGCGGAGAGCACGAAATGCTTGCATTTAATATTAAGTAAAAAGGATTGTTTTTTAAGGAGGAAATTGCTCTCACCACAACGCCTTTCTCCCCCTTTTAAAAGACCTTCCCAACTCTCCCATATTATTATGAGAAAAAGCATCCCCATACTACTTGCGTTTTGGGCAACAACCAGTCTGCATGCACAGAGCTACCAACAAGTGGCTCAGTTCAACATGGGGCAACTCTTGCCCACCGACACGGTATGCTTTAAAATAGAATACCCCGAATACGTTAAACTCTCACATAAAACGGTGGCGAAACTACGTGCCGAGGGCTTCGAAGCCCAAAGCCAAGTACAGTTTACACCACACCTTTCGCAAAGTCGTGGCGAAACTTGGGTAGAAGTAGGCTATGTGCCTATTATAGAACGAGAGGGCACTTGGTACGAAATCAAGAACTATAATCTCGTTCCCTACATCAAAGGTCCCCAACTCCCTCAAGCCACACGTCGCATCATGCAAACCATGAAACGTGTGGAGCGCACAAACCGATATGCCAACCACTCTGTGCTAGCCAAAGGTAAATGGGTTAAAATAAGCGTAAGCAAAGAAGGTATTTACCAACTTACCGATGCACAGCTTAAAAAAGCAGGTTTTACCGACCCTAACAAGGTGCGACTTTATGGCTATGGCGGACGTCTTATCAACGAGAATTTCACCTTTAGTGGAGTCAATGCTTTAATTGACGACCTCAACGAAGTGCCTCTTTACCGTCGAAGCGGTTCTCTGCTTTTTTATGCCGAAGGTGTCATCAACTACAAAAGCAACACAAAGTTCACCACCAACACCTTCTCTAAATACAGTTACTACTTCCTTACCGAGGCACAAGAAGGCGAAACACCAGCTCCGTTCAGCACCTTAGAAAATAATGCCAACTCAGCCAAAGACATCACTACTGTTACAGCACATGCTTTGGTGCAAAACGAGTCATACATGTGGTATGGAGGAGGACGCGATTTCTTTGACGAAAAAGATTTGCAAAATGGTGCCACCTATCGCATGCAGCTCCCTGGCAATACGGGCGAAACATGCCAAATCTCTTATCGCGTTTCAGGAACACCTGGCACAAGTTCAAGTAAATTTCTCATTACCGTAAACGAGGATGAGAATGTTCGAATCATAAAAGACTTGGGTAGCATAGGCACCGAAGAAGTAGCACGTGGTTGCAGAGGTTCATTCGCGACCAAAGTGGGCGAAACCGTGAACATCAACATCACTACGCCCTCAAGCGGACACTTAGGCTACCTCTACGCAAGCTACAACCAAAAACTTTCGGCAAACAACCCTACTGCAGCTTTCAGCCCCGAAACACAAGGAGCCGTAACACTACACATTCAAAATGCCACAACCAATACTCGCGTATGGCAACTTGGCGATGCCGAAAACGCATTCACCCAACTTCCTGGCACATTAGAAAACGGCACCTATAAAGCCACAGCACCCGATGGCACAAAACGCTTTGTCATTGCCGACATTGCCCAAAACTATGACGCACCCAATATTGTAGGTAGCATTGACAATCAAGACTTGCATGCCGACAGCACCTACGACTACGTCATCATTGTACCTGCCTCTGGCAAACTCACCGCACAAGCCGAACGCCTGGCTGAAATACACCGCAGCATGCGAAAACTGCGTGTAAAGGTGGTGCGTGCCGACCAAATATTCAACGAGTTCTCATCGGGTACCCCCGATGCCTCGGCATACCGTCGCTACCTTAAAATGCTCTACGACCGAGCAAGTTCCACAGCCGATGCCCCACGCTATCTGCTGCTATTTGGCAACTGCACATTCGACAACCGTATGCTCACCACTGAGTGGAAGAAACAAAGTCCCAACGACTACCTTCTTGCCTACGAACGAAGTGCTACCGAAAACGACAGCGGATCGTATGGAATAGGTAGTCTAAACGACTATGTAACAGACGACTATTACGCACTGCTTGACGACGGCGAAGGCGCAAACATCACATACGAAAAAATAGACCTTGGTATCGGTCGTTTTCTGTGCACAACCGAGCAAGAAGCAAGAGTTTTAGTCGATAAAACAGCCAACTATCTCATCTACCGCACCCCAGGCACTTGGCAAAATCACATGTGGGCGATAGGCGATGTAGGCGACAATAATTTGCACATGCAAGATGCCGAATCTGTTTGTCAACAAGTCAAGACCTCTGCAAACGATGCATTTATGTTGCGACGCATCTTCCCCGATGCCTACGAAGCCACATACGAGGCAAAGGGTATCACATTCCCCGAAGCCACAAGTCGCATTGTTCGTGCCATGCAAACAGGTGCCCTTATCTTCAACTATAATGGTCATGGCAGCCCCGACCGTTTGTCTAACTCGTTCTTGCTCGAAAAAAGTGCTTTTGCAAACAACAAGAGCAAGACATTGCCATTATGGATTCTTGCATCGTGCGAAATAACCCCCTTCGATCAAGATCGTAACGACATTGGGCGAAACGCCTTATTCAATACCGAAGGAGGCGCTTTAGGCGTTATCTGTGCTTCACGCTCAGTGTTTGCCAACTACAACCGTTCGCTCAATAAGGGTGTTATAAAATATCTTTTTGCCAAAAACGAAAACGGAAAGCGCAATGCCATTGGCGATGCCCTGCGCCAAACCAAGGTCGAACTCATTGGTGGATATGGCAATACCATCGGATACGACACCTCGCGCAACAAGATGAAATATGCCTACCTGGGCGACCCCGCAGTCATTTTGGCTTATGCCAATAAAGGCGTATACATCGACAGCATCAACGGTCAAAATGCCAATGCTGCTACAACAACCAATATCCCCGTAGGAGGTAAAGTTTCATTCTCGGGCTACGTCAATGCCGACGAAGCCTCGCAAACTCCCGATGCTAACTATAATGGTACACTCTATGCCACCCTCTTTGCGCCCCAACAACACATTGTGTGCAAAGGCTACGGCAACGATAGTTCGACTAAAGACTACGAATATAATGACTATACACAAACCCTTTTCGAGGGAAAAGTAAAAGTCACAGCCGGACGCTTTACCATCGAAACCGTTATACCGCGTGGAACCATGTTCTCGCCCAACAAATGTTTGCTCTCGCTCTACACAGAGCACGACAGCACAACGGCACACTATAACGGTCAGTTCTCCAACTTCTGCATCAACAGTAGCACCCAACCCACTGAGACTGATACCTTAGGACCCAAGGTCTACCTTTACATCGGCACTCCCGACTTTCCCGATGGAGGCACAGTTGGCACAGGGGCTACTCTCTATGCATCAGTTGCCGACTCTACAGGCATCTCTATGATGACGGGCAACTTAGGACACGACATGGAACTGTGGTTCGACGGACGCCGTGACCAAAGCATCATCGTGAACGACTACTTCACATTCGACTATGGCTCATACACGCAAGGCATCTTGCAATATCCTCTTAGCGAGCTCACTACAGGGCAACACACAGCCTCCCTCCGCGTGTGGGACGTGTTTGGCAATGCCACAACGCGTACACTCTCATTCAATGTGCAAGAGGGGGGCAACGCCACAGCCGACTTCGATGTAATAGCTGTTCCCATGTCAGCGGCAACACGCTTCATCACCAACTACAAGTTAGGACTAAAGCTTCAAGAAGAACGCACCGTCCTTACCGAGGTATACAGCCTGGCAGGAATGCGTGTATGGCACAACGAAAGCACGATCCCCGCTGGCTGCCAATACAGTGCTTCCGACTGGAAACAAACCGACTATGCAGGTTCTCCCCTACCCGCTGGCGTCTATCTTTACCGCAGCAAAATCGGAAAGACTTACACAAAAACAAAGAAACTGATTATAAAATAACATTCAATATGCAATTAAGCAATTTCTCACGCTTTATGCCACAACATAACCGAGTTCTCCCCCTTGCAAGCACTTTGCTCTTTGCTTGGGCAGGCTCTACAGCAAATAGCTTTGCCGACGATGAAGTGCGCGACCAATTCAACCCCGTTCGCACCGCTGTTACTTCACTTAGCATTGCCCCCGATGCACGTGCAGGCGGTATGGGCGACGTAGGTGCAGCCACCGACCCCGACGTACATTCACAATATTGGAATCCCGCAAAATATCCCTTCACCATCTCGCGTGCAGGCTTTGCACTAAACTACACTCCGTGGTTGCGCAAACTCACCACGGGCATAGCCTTGCTCAATGCTTCGGGCTACGTGCGTTTGGGCGATTACCAAGCCCTGAGTGCTTCGCTACGCTACTTCACCTTGGGCGATGTGCAAGGCAGCGAAGGCATCACCGTTAAACCCTACGAAATGAGTGTAGATGCGGCATACTCGCGCATGCTTAGCGAAAAATTCTCAGCAGCCGTAGCGTTACGCTATATATATTCCGACATCACAGGTCACTACGATGACAACTCCACTGCGGGTTCAGCATTTGCTGCCGACATTGCGCTCTACTACAACAACTACCTCATGATGGGCCAACGTGAGTGTCAGTTAGCTTGGGGTTTAAACATCAATAACATTGGTAGCAAAATATCGTATGGCGACGACCGCTCATACTTTATCCCCACCAACCTCCGCTTGGGTCTTAACTACTTGATTCCCCTCAACGAGTATAACCGCATTAGTTTTTCAGCCGATGCCAACAAACTTTTGGTGCCCTCAATGCCCTTACAAAAGGCTGACGAATTAGACGAAGACTACCAAGAACGTCTTAACAACGAATACTACAACAAATCGTCTATCAGCGGAATCTTCTCATCATTTGGCGATTCTGAACGTGGTTTTAAAGGCGAAATGGAAGAAATTAATTGGAGTGTAGGTGCTGAATACACTTACAACGACAAGTTTACCCTCCGTGCGGGTTACCATCACGAAAGCGAAATGCAAGGTAACCGCAAATATGCCACCGTGGGTGCAGGTTTCCGCATGAACGTCTTAGCCATCGATGCCGGCTACGTAATTGCAACCTCCGCTTCAAACCCTCTTGATCAAACCCTTCGCGTATCTCTTTCATTCGATATGGACGGCATTCGCGACTTATTTGGACGACGCAGATGATAAAAATTAGAGTAGGAATGGGCTATGACGTACACCGTCTTGTGCCCAACCGCGAGCTTTGGCTTGGCGGCATAAAAATAGCACACACCTTGGGACTTTTGGGACATAGCGATGCCGATGTCCTTATCCATGCCATTTGCGATGCCCTTTTGGGTTCAGCAAATATGCGCGACATTGGCTACCACTTCCCAGATACTGACCCCGAATATAAGGGTGCCGACAGCAAAATCTTGCTTAAACGCACGGTAGAATTGTTAGCTGAAAAAGGGTGGCATGTGGGCAACGTCGATGCTACGATATGTGCCGAACGTCCCAAACTCAATCCGCATGTACCCGACATGAGGACTTGTCTTGCTCCACTAATGGGCATTAGCACCGACGACATCAGCATCAAAGCCACCACCACCGAGCGACTCGGTTTTACAGGACGCGAAGAGGGCATCTCTGCCTACGCCGTTGTGTTAATTAGTAAAGAATAAGCAAGATATTCACACGTAGAATACGTGCAATAATAAAAATCCTCATAAACAGATACGACATCTATTTATGAGGATTTATGCTTAATAAGTAGGTGTTCAAAATTATTTTATACTATCAGCAGATGCTATTTCGAACACCTACTTAAAAACTGATGCGATTAACGCACAAGAACCTTTTCACCGTTCACAATATACAAGCCTGCGGGAAGTCCCACAAAGGCATCGTTCACACTGTTCGCAATACGTACAAATTGTCCGTTAAGGTCATATACAATCACCTTCTGAGCAGACGTTGTGGGCTGCCATAACGAGGTGTTTGATGCCAACACGTAAATCTGCACGGGCTGCTGTTTGGTTGTGTAGGTTGAGAAACGCGGCTTCTGTTTGTTATAGTTAATAACACGCGTAGGAAACTCGCAGTTTGCGATAGTTGCTTCGTTTGCAGAAATCGAGATGGTCCACTGTGCATTACGAGTAGTGGAATTTTCGATTGATGAAAGAACATTCGCATCCTTCTCTACTGCCAAATACTTATGGGTTGCTGCATCATAAATATTCCAAGCACCAGAATTGCCTGCCAAAGTGAGTTCTACGGGATACAACCCTTCAGAGTCTGCATTCACTGTGGTTGTAATGCTATTGTCAGCTGCAATGTCTACCGACACAGGTTGACGATAATTGTTCTTGGTAGCTGCTGCCGAAACCGAAAGAGCCTGTTTTTGGCTAGTGCATACAATCAAGAATTTTGTGCCTGCTACGAGCGAGGCTTCATCAGTTGTGAGCACATACACATTGCTGCCCGTTGTCGGCTGAGTAGGAATAGTGTAAGTGGCAACAACCTCATCACTCTTTTTCTCGCCCAATATGCTGTAAGCTTTCAATGTAGTATTTTCGTTTATTACCACTTCAGCCTTTTCATAAGCAGTTTTCAGAGCGCCTTCATTTACAGTATAACAGATTGTAGCACCTGTAGTTTGAGTGGAGATAGTAACTGTAGTACCCTTCTTTACCAAACCAGCTACAGGCGAGAAGGTGGGTGCAACCAGTTCAGTTGTGACAGGAGGCTCAGGAGGCGTAACACCACCACCAGTACCCCCTTGATAGTCATCGGGGTCGAATGCGGTACTTGTTTGTGCGCCCCACACGTATTGCTCTAATCCAGGATAATCAATAAAAGGATTACGGTTATGCTGAATTTTATAGACAGCATTGTTACGGTCTATTTCTTTTTGGCTTACGGGGTCTTCCTTGGCCCAACGCAACAACATGTTAACAACCCATTTGGCATAGGCTGGATAAGCATCGCCTGAGAGCATGGGTGAACTCCAACTCGCAATTTTGTCCTCATAGGCGGTTGCCATATAAAAGTAAGTACGTGCGAGGTCGCCCTTATACTCATCATTGGGTTCAAATACCGTACCCGAATAGCCCTCGGTAGTGCATTTACCTAATTTGCTAAAGCCCCCTGCTGAGCTATATTCTTCACCATTATTCTCACCATAAGGATAGTTACTACGGCGTCCATTTACGTAACCATCAGTGGGATAAAGGTGAAAGAGGTCGGTGAACATAGGTTTGGCATCGTTGAACCAACTTTTGGGGAAGGAGTGTTCGCGGTTGAACATATCGCCTTCTTTTTTATAGCCACCACCATGATCGTTGACACTATAGTTAGTTTTGTTTGAATACATGTCCCAAATCTTACCATCGCTACGCACGTCTGTGGTTTTGTAAGCATCCCACAATTCATTGTAAGATAGGGCTTTGTGTCCCGACACGATTTTAAAGAGAGCCGTCTTTAAATTTTTACCTTTAGCACCTTTAGCGCCATCGTAATATCCCGCTGGTATCTGTGCTTGCAACACGATTGCCAAGCACATCAAGCTCCATAACAGCGAGAATTTTTTAAATGTTTGTTTGTACATTAATTTGTTATTTAGCTTATTCGCTGCAAAGTTAGTGCAAACCGAGAGTAGAACAAAGAGAAAAGCTTGATTTTATCTTTGTTCTACCGAGGTGCCGCCTAACTTCGCGAAGCAGAGTAGTGCAACCAACTGAGAAAACGAAAGAAACTCTCCAATCTTCACAGATGGGAGAAATTAAATTTTAATGTAAAGAGAAATATGTTCCAATCCGTCCAAAAAACCGCATAATAGGGTGTTCAAAATCCATGAATTTTTCTGCACGATATATGATAGATTAATCAAGAATTTTCACGCGCCAGCCTCACCCCGTTAGGTAGGGTGTTCAAAATCCATGATTTTTTTTCTGCATGGTTTTGTAGGATTTTGATGTCGATAAGTAGCATGGTTAAATGGGTTACCCCGTTAGGTAGGGT
>UQQN01000002.1 GCA_900543155.1 uncultured Prevotella sp. | reverse complement strand
ATATGTGCAACTTTTTACTCATATTTATCAACTTAAATTAATTCCGCCAACGGGTAAATATCAGTCCTATCCCAGTTTTATTCCATATTTTACGATGCCTTCCGATAGCATGCCTTGGGGCATAAATGCTTTAAGAGTATCGACTAAAGTGTTCAGCATGCGTTCACGGATATAGTCATTTTTTATATAAAGTGAAATGCGACGTTGCGAGAGGTAATCGCCCTCAATTTTTCGAACATTCTGTTGCTGCTTCTCTGTTAAGAAAGACAGATGCATTTCTGGTATAATAGTGTAACCACCATTTTCGTCGACAATGCGAATCAGAGTTTCTATGCTACCAGCTTCATATATGTGTTGTCCCTTGCTACGTGCCTTACAAAATGAAAATGCACTATCGCGTAAGCACTGCGCTTCTTTCATAACCCACATGTCTTCGTTTTCTAAATTCTCTGGTTTAAATACAGGTAACTTTCGCCAACATGTTTCTGAAAGATAAACATAAAAACGTTCTGTGTAAAGTGGAATTTCTAACACCCCTTGTCGTACGTTTCCCGAAATTGCAATTCCTGCATCCAATTCACCTCGAAGCAAAGAATCAAGCATAAAATCTGCTTTTAGCTCACTGATAGTTAGCGATACTTCAGCATATTTTTCGCGATAATGCTTTATGAATTTAGGTAGCAGATAAGGCGAAATAGTGGGACCAACGGATAAGGCAAACGAACCATTGATGGCTCCCCTACCCTCGTTTACGATTTCGGCAATTTTATCAGCCTCCATCAAGGTTTTTTGTGCTTGTTGCACAATTTGTTGTCCCACGGTGGTCGGTTTTACTTGTTTGTTGCTACGTTCAAAGATGCGTACATCGAATTCATCCTCTAGCTTCACAAGCATAGCGCTTAACGTGGGTTGGGATATATTACACGCATCAGCCGCTCTCGCAAAATTGCGAAAGCGGTCGATAGCGACAATGTATTTTAGTTGTTGCAAATTCATTGTGTGCGTAATGGTTTTAGAGTATTATCCTTGTACTTCGTCAACCACTCTTTTTAAATCGGGTAAACGCATAGCACCACTTTGACGCCACAGCATTTTGCCGCTTTTAAAAAGCATCAATGTAGGAATAGATTGAATGCCGTATGCGTTTGATAACGCTTGATTCTTATCCACATCAATCTTAATGATGCGAATTTCTTCACCCACATCTTCCTTAAGTTGTTCTAACACTGGATGCATCGCTTTGCAAGGTGCGCACCATGTAGCAAAAAAGTCTACCAACGTGAGTTGATTGCCGTTAATAATGTCATTAAATTTTTCCATGTTTGTTAGTTTTTAGAGTCACTTTTAATTTTACAAATCATTTGTGTCATATTACCCATTGGGCAAAATACACACCAAGTGCGAGGACGATATATTATGGTGAGCAGAATACCCACAATGAGTGAGGTGAGCATAATGCCATAGAGTCCGAAGGCAAACTGTGCGACCCAAGGTTCTACCACTGTGGGGTATGCCCAATGCCAAGGCACATTAAAGGTCCACAACAGGTGAATGGTTTCGCGCAATGATTCTGTCCCCATTGCTACGTGTATGGTCAAGATAATCATTTGAACAAAGAAGAACAAAAAGAATAGCAAGAATGCGTTTCGAAACCATTTTGACGAGAGCAAACGTGGTGCCACTTTTTTGCGCGACCAACCTAAACTATTGCCTATTTGCAGAAATAATTGTCCGCGTCCACAATAATTATTGCAATATGCTTTGCTACTCCCAATTACTGCTATAAGTAGAGGTATTAAAAAGCAGATTACCCCTAACCACGCAAACACGATGTTAAAGAACCCAAGGGTAAAATAGGTGGCTGAAACGATCCACAGATAATCGCTCCAACGTTTTTTCTTTTGTTTTGCCATAAGAAGTAGTTTAAGAGATGGGTATTACCGGTTGACGCAACACTTTGTGAATGACGCCTGCGGGACAATTTTTCTCACAAATGCCACATCCGATGCACATTTCTTCGTCCACAACAGAATAGACACCTTTGTAGATATGCACGGCATCGCGCGGACAAACCTTTACGCAGACACCACAAGCCACACAACGGTCTTTCTCGCTTTGAGCCTTATATTTTGTTGCCATATTGATAAATTTAAAGGGAGTTCTTATGAATCAAACCTTTTTAGTTTCACCTTCAAGCAGTTCTTCAAGAAACTCTGCAGCATCTGCCACACAAGCACTGCACTCGCGCAATACTTTTCCAGTACCTACCCCCTTAAGCAATTTACATTGGGTGGCACCATTGCGTTGTGCAAACTTGTCCATCATTTGTCGCATACCTTTCAAGGCTTTAGCACGATCTTTCACAGCAAGTCCATACACTATGCCTGCACCAACCAAGGCACCGCAGGTACCTTGCATATTTCCCATGCCCGCAGCAAAACAGTTGCCTGCGTGCTTAATGGTTTCCTCGTCAAGACCTGTATAGTCGTAATAAGTGCAGCACACGGCTTGTGTGCAGTTGTGCGTTCCGTTCGCTTTCTTGGTTTCTGCCAAATGTTTTCTACTTTCCATAATTGCGTGTTGTTTTTATTTCTGGTGCAAAGATATGGGTTTTATTATAGACGTGCAAACTATTTTATGTATGCTATTATAGATAAAAACTATTATTAAGACCATCTTGCCGTGCACTTCAACCGAATCTATAAAATAAAGGTCACTCGCCCAAAAACGAGTGACCCAATATATATTCTTATTTAAAAGAATCTTTAATAATATCTATAGTATAATCGTTGTCGAAAATAGAATACATGCCTTTACGCTCAGTTTCAGTATGCTGTTCAGCGGTATGGGCATCTGAGTCTTGCCAAACTTCTGTCACAGGACGTGCTGTGCCACCCCATCCATACCAAACAATACCGCAAAATGGACTTTCTTCATTGCAACTCTCTTGCCATTTTAACAGAACGGACGAAAAGAAGGCATTACGTGCATCGGTTCGTGAACCAGGCAAAGTGAACATGCCATCGCGCGGATACCCACAAAGAGCAACAAAGGGTTTATAGTTTCGTGAGGCTTGTCGGTTAAACACATCTATCAACTCGTTAAGTCTTAAATAAACATTGCCCAAACCATCAATTAAATTCGACTCTGTGACCCACCCATCGTGAGCAGGCATAAAGCTTACAGATAAGAAATCTAAATCCTCAATGCTTAAGATGCGTTGAAAATGTGTACCCTCATCTTCAGCCATTCTATTTTTGTGCAATACGTATTGTGCCGAAACAAGGTGCTTGTTGTCAATAAGTTTAGCGTCTTTGCAGAGCTTTGCCAACGCTGTGACATCGACATCGTCCGCGGTTTGGGGCAAGTCCGTAAAAAGCCATGAAAGTATGGTAGCATCGTCCTTGTAGGGATGCTTGTTAATTTTGTTTACCCTGTTAGCCAATAGCTGTAAAGTCTTTAGCGCATTGTGCGCATGTTTTGCCTCGATAAGCACCATTGCTTTAATATGGCGTTTATGCAATTCGTTGAGCAAATAGTCCATTCCTTGTAAGTCGGTGGTTTCAAGGTCTATTTTTTCAGGGCAAACAGCTATGCAGTTTATACCTAAGTTTTTCAGTGTATCTAACTCTGTAATCAACCTTTGTCGATCTCCGAATTCACCTTTTTGTGCAAGCAGAGGGGCATACCACATTTGCATGCCTTTAAGGTCGTATCGTTCATGGTTCGACATTCTGAACGAGGTATTTTCTATTGCTACAAAATCATCTTGTGCGACAAGGTTTGCAGCAAAACACCCCACAAAAAGCATTGCCCAAAAACGGCAAGCCCATTTTTTCAACTTATTCATTTCTTACTTGCTTTTTTCTGCACATATTCAATGCTAACCGCCTTCATTTGTGCGCCAAATTTCTTTTGTAATTCATCAAGAAACTCTCTTGTGTCTTTGGCAAACATTTGTCCTTTCCATGTACTTGTGTTCATCATAAACACCCAGCACTGCTTTTCTTTGGCATATCTCAGCACCAATGCACTTGTGCCCGACAATGTGCCTGTTCTACTCCACACGCCATCAACAGGCGTAGTGTTCCAACCCAATGAAAAGTGATAGTCACCTTCTTTGGTCATCAAGTCGAGCGAATGGGCATTTATAATGTCAGGATAGTGTGCATCGCCGTCAATGGCTGAAACAAAGTGACACACCTCGGCGGCCGAGGCACACCATGCCCCTGCACCCGAAAGGGCTGTTACATCGTTCTCGCCATAACACTTCACTACTTGGCGTTTGCTGTTATTAAACTCGTCAATGGGTTCAGCGTCTTTATGCATGTAATATTTTACCTCATTAGGATATTTGTCTTTATAATAGTTGCCAGCTATTTTAAAGCCAAAGCAACCCGCAGGGTTTAGAACGTGCTTTTGCATAAACTCCTCATACGACAAACCCGTTCTTTTTTCAATAATCATCGACAAAAGCAAATAGCCTATGTTGCTATACTTATGCGTATCGCTACCAGGCTGATAGCCCAAACGTCGTTTCAGTACTATTTTTAGCAGCGTTTCATGGTCGGGCGGTGTGGTAAGGCGGTTTTGCATCATGATGTAGCGTGTGGCAAACATCGGGTCTCCCTCAGCACGTGTAAATCCTGCTCGATGGCGTAGCAAGTCTTCAACCGTAATGTCAAAGTGGCGCTTGTCTTTAATTATATTGGTGTAGGCAGAGTCATTAAGCACACCCGTAGGACCAAACACGTGTTCCGAGAGTTTAACTTTGCCCATTTCTTGCAACTTCATAATGCCCACAGCCGTCAGCAATTTCGACACTGAGGCAATGCGCATGATGTGCGAAGGCTCCATGGCAATTTGCTTTTCTTGTTCTGCCCAACCATACCCCCTTACATAAACTAACGAATCGTTGCGCGAAACCGCAAGTTGGGCACCCTTAATTTCCCAACGCTTTAAAAATTTATTGACCATGCTGTCTAATTTTTGTGCTTGGGCAAATTGGGTGGTCGTGTTATTGATAGAGTCGTTAAGACGAGGCAAATTTTCAACAGACAGAGAGTCGTTTTTTTCGTCTCCCGAACCTCCCTCACACTGTCTGATGCAACGCATTCCGCTAAAAGCTATAAAGGCAACGCTTAGCGCAAGTATGGTTATTTTTTTGCGACTATAGCGTCGATGTCCTTTCTTATATGTTCTTCTATTATTAGGTGTCATGCTAACTTATTTATTGGGGTATTTTTTCTTTGAAATGAGAATGCTAATGATGGCACAAACTGCCAACAACAAGGGATAATATAAATAAGGCGTAATGTCTAACGGACTAATGGCTGCCAAACCACTTGCCATCAGTAATTGTGCACCATAAGGAATAATGCCTTGAGTTACACACGAAAAAATGTCAAGCAAACTGGCGGCACGACGTTTATCTACACCAAAACGCTCGCTAATATCCTTTGTAATACTACCCACCGACAATATGGCTACGGTGTTATTGGCAGTACAGCAATTTGTCAGCGCTACTAATGCCGAAATGCAACATTCTGCACCACGTCTGCTATGCACTCTGCGGGTCAATGCACGCACCAAATAAGTTACGCCACCTCCCTTGCGCACAACAGCAAGCAAGCCACCTGCTATCATCGAAATTAGTATCAAATCGCCCATACTCGTAACGCCCTCAGCCATCGAGGTTATCCACCCACTCAAAGTGCAAGCGCCATCTGCAACGCCCACAATGCCTGTTAACAATGTGCCTAAGCAAAGCACAATCAGCACGTTTACACCGCAAAGAGCTGAAGCCAAAACAGCTACGTAGGGCAATACACGCACCCAATGTATTTCGCCATTTGCTGAAAAAACTATTTGCGACTGCGCACCTTGTCCTAACAATACATAGATGATGAAACAAATCAATGCGGCTGGCAACACAATGCGAAAGTTTGTGCGAAACTTATCGCGCATTGAGCAATTTTGCGTTTTCGTAGCAGCAACTGTTGTGTCTGAGATAAACGAGAGGTTGTCGCCAAAAAACGAACCGCCCACCACAGCTGCCACCATTAAAGGTAGCACAATGCCCGAGCGCGAAGCTAACTCCGATGCCATAGGCACAAGGGCAACAATGGTACCTACCGAAGTGCCAATGCAGATAGATACAATGCACGAGGCAAGAAAAAGTCCGGCTAACAAGGCAGAATCGGGCAAGCATATCATAGTGAGGTCTACTGTGGCAGACACTGCACCCATCGCCTTGGCTGACGAAGCAAAAGCACCTGCAAGCACAAATATCCACACCATAAGCAGCAAATCGGGACTGCCAGCTCCATGCGAAAAACAACGAACGCGCTCTTCTATCTTATATCCTCGCAATGTGAATAAGGATGCTATCGACGTAAGCAAAAACACAATAGTCATGGGCACCTTCGAGAAATCTCCCATAATGGTTCCAAGCATTGCCATAAGCACAGCAAGCAATATCAGAGGCATTAAAGCCAACCATCCTCGACGACGAGGACGCAATCTGCGGTCTTCACGTTGTTTTATATCCATTCTTTTTCCAATTTGAGTGCAAAGTTAAAAAAATATATGTACCTTTGCTATGTAAATTCAACTAATGAACTTAAAAGTTCTGCACACCTACCATTTTTAGGGCATATATCATAGGACATTTCCTATAATTATAATGCGTTTTATTTTTAAAACCGCCCTTCGCATAGGTACTACAACCTTTCAAGTTCACAAAAACCTATCTAACAATTATGCTTAAGCAAATTATCAACGGCCGCATCCTCACCCCCCAAAGTTGGCTCGAAGGCGGTTCTGTAATTATCGACGGCAATAAAATTAAAGCCGTTTCAAACTGTGATCTCCACGTTGAAGGTGCCGAAATTATCGATGCTAAAGGTTGCTCTGTAGTTCCCGGTGGTATCGAAATGCACGTTCACGGCGGTGGCGGACGCGATTTTATGGAAGGTACCGAAGAGGCTTTCCGTGTAGCAGTAAAGGCACACATGAAGCATGGTACCACTTCTATCTTCCCCACACTCTCGTCTTCTACAGTCCCCATGATTGAGGCTGCTTGCGAAACTTGCGACAAACTCATGGCTGAAGAGAATAGCCCCATCTTGGGTCTCCACCTCGAAGGTCCATACTTTAATCCTGCACAGGCTGGTGCCCAAATCCCTGAATGGATTAAGGCTCCTGTAGCTGAGGAATACGAACCACTGCTCGAAAAATACAAGTGCTTGAAGCGTTGGGATGAGGCTCCCGAACTTCCTGGCTCTACCGAGTTTATCACAGCTTGTCGCAAACACGGCGTACTTCCTGCCATCGCACACACACGTGCCACATACGAGGACGTTGTAGCTGGTCACGACGCTGGTATGACACATGCCACTCACTTCTACAACGCCATGCCCGTAGTTTACAAAAATCGCGAATTTAAGGTTCCTGGCACAGTAGAAAGCATTTTCGCACTCGAGGATATGACCGTAGAAATGATTGCCGATGGCATTCACGTTCCTCCTGTAATGCTTCGCATGATTTATCAGATTAAGGGTGTAGAAAAAACAGCACTTATCACAGACTCTTTGGCTTGCGCAGCTACTGAGGGTGATGCAGCATTCGACCCCCGTGTAATCCTTGAAGATGGCGTATGCAAGTTGGCAGACCGCTCTGCACTTGCAGGTTCTATTGCTACAATGGATCGCTTGATTCGCACTTGCGTTCAAATGGCAAACATTCCTCTCGAAGACGCATGTCGCATGGCGAGCGAAACACCTGCCAAGATTATGGGCGTATACGACCGCAAGGGTTCACTCGAGGGTGGCAAGGATGCCGACCTCATGATGTTCGACCACGATTTGAAGCTTACTTACGTAATGCAAATGGGTAACGAAGTTACTAACGAACTCTAAGTTCTTTACTAAAAGTAAAACATTAATAAAGGCGTGTATTATCTCTGATTATCAGATATAACATACGTCTTTATTTATTATTTACCAACTTAAAGTAAAACTTTAAGTACCGCGCCCTCCGCAGATAGCATTCCCGATTCTAAAGAATGGCTAACATAAAGCATATAAATACGTATCTTGGAATATTTCATTAGTTTTTTCATTAGTTATGGACTTGCCTTGTGCGAAGCAAACTTTACTTACGAAGCAAACCTACTTTTTCACTTGCATCATAAAAATAGAATCTGGGGGGCTTGTCCTATGAGAACGGCTATTCGCCTAGGCCCAATCTCACCCATAACAGGGTGACCCGTTTGTTTATTGTGTAACATATAACCAGGCATGTGAAGTGGAATAAATTCCCTTCACATACCTGGCTACCTTATCTCACCCCTAACGGGGTAACCCATTATAACAATACATGAATTGTGGTATTATTCATGTTTATTATCGTTGAATATCAACCATTTATAACATCAAAATATCATCAAAACCATGCAGAAAAAACATGAATTTTGAACACCCTATCTAAAGGGAGAAGGATGGCGTGTGAAAATCATAAAAAAGGCATTGGGGTAAATTTCGGTTTTTCGGGTAAAAACGATTCCGATATCATTCCGAAGACATCCCGATATCATACCGAAGGAAGAGAATTGGTCAAAATTTCGGTTTTGAAGGGGAGGGATATTTAAAATTGGTAAATGTTTTGTGCGATTTTATCGGATCTTAGTGTTGGTAGTGCACGCTCTGAAAGGGCGTGCAGGCGTGCATTCTTGGTCGCAAAACCATGCAGAACATTTTTGGGATTTTGAACACCCTACCTAACGGGGTAATCCCACATAACGAAACAAAATTGCAAGAAAAGCCCTAACTCCACGTTTTTACCGCAATTTGCCTTTAAGGTAAAATAATACGTAATACCTTGATTTTCACATCAAACATTACAAACCGCACAAATAATAATTAATAAAAGTGTAACATTTTTCCTATTAAAGTTTGCGCAATCCAAATCTTTTCCACAAATTTGCAAGGTAAATAACGCATTTAGCAACATAAAAATTGTATATTATCATGGAAAATGCAGCACAGTCTCTCAGTGGACTTAAAAAAGAAGATTTCCAAAAAGTAATACAAGGCAAGCAGGTAGACCTCTACTTTCTGCGTAATGCCAACGGAATGGAAGTTGCCGTAACCAACTATGGCGGTGCTTTAGTAGCAATCATGGTCCCCGACCGTGAAGGCAACTATGCCAATGTTATTCAGGGTCACGACAATATTGATGACTGCATCAACTCGCCCGAACCTTTCCTCAGCACATTAGTTGGTCGTTATGGCAACCGCATCTGCCACGGAAAATTCACACTCAATGGCAAAGAATATAGTCTTGCTGTGAATAATGGCCCTAACCACTTGCATGGTGGACCCACTGGTTTCCACGCTCGCGTGTGGGATGCAGAGCAAGTAAACGATCATACATTGGTGCTTCGCTATGTTTCAGCCTACTATGAAGAAGGCTTCCCTGGCGAGCTTTCTATGACTGTAATGTACTCGCTCAGCGAAGACAACGAGTTGAAAATCGATTATAAGGGTACAACCAATAAGAAGACTATCGTGAACATGACTAGTCACGGTTTCTTCTCACTCGCCGGCATTGGCAACCCCACTCCTACTTGCGAGGACGTGATTTGCCAAATCAATGCCGACTTTTATGTGCCCATCGACGAGAACAGCATCCCCACAGGCGAAATTCGCAGCGTAAAGGGCACACCGTTCGACTTCACTACCCCACATCGTGTGGGTGACCATTTAACCGATTTCTCTGATGAGCAAATTAAAAATGGTACGGGCTACGACCACTGCTTTGTGCTCAACAAGCACGAACCGGGCGAACTTACTTTCGCAGCTAAAATCGTAGAGCCTAAGAGCGGACGTTCTATGGAGGTTTATACCACTGAGCCGGGTGTACAGTTCTACTCAGACAATTGGGCTGATGGCTACAAGGGTCAGCATGGCGCTACCTTCGGCAAGCACTCTGCACTCTGCTTCGAGGCACAGCACTTCCCCGATAGTCCTAACCGTGCCTACTTCCCTCCCGTGGTGCTTAAGCCTGGACAGGTTTACACGCAAAAGACTATCTACAAATTTGGTGTCGAAGACTAAAAACATTGTGTTTCACAAACTTACACAAGGTTAGTTTGTGAAACACTTTAAAAATACCCATCCTTAATTCAGAAAATAATTCTATCTAATAACTTAAATTTATCTTTCTCACAAACAAAAATGAGTAATCAAAAGAAACAATGGGGAGCTATCATCATCATGATTGCGCTCTTCGCCATGATTGCCTTCGTGACAAACCTTTGTACACCTATGGCAACCATTATTAAGAACCAAGGCGAAATCTCAAACGTATTGGCACAGATTGGTAACTACGGCAACTTCGTAGCTTACCTAGTAATGGGTATCCCCGCAGGTATGCTTATCGCAAAGTTTGGCTATAAGAAGACAGCCCTTATCGGTTTGGCTATCGGTATCTTAGGTATCGCTATTCAGTGGTATAGCGGTCAGATTGAGAATCCTAAAGAAAACTTAGGTCTCGTATTTGGCGTTTACCTCGTTGGCGCATTCATCGCAGGCTTCTGTATGTGTATCTTGAACTGCGTTGTTAACCCTATGCTCAACATCCTTGGTGGTGGTGGTAACGCTGGTAACCAGTTAATTCAAACGGGTGGCGTATTCAACTCTACTGCTGCGGTTTGCTGCTACATATTAATGGGGGCCCTTATTAGCGATGCAACAAAGGCTAAGATTTCTGACGCTACTCCTGCCCTCATGATCGCACTTGGCATCTTCGTCTTGGCTTTCATCATCATTGCCATGACTAAGATTGAAGAACCCGAACAAGCTCCCGTAGAAGTTAGCTTGATTAAGGGTGCTATGAGCTACCGTCACTTTGCTCTCGGTGCTTTGGCTATCTTCCTTTACATGGGTATCGAAGTAGGTGTGCCGAACTTCGTTCAGCAGTACTTGACTAATGAAATGAAGATTCCTGCCGGTACAGTTGGTATGCTCGTAGCCGTATATTGGTTTATGATGCTTATCGGTCGTTTCGTAGGTGCTTCTATCGGTGGCAAGGTAAGCAGCCGTACTATGATTACCACTGTTTCAATCGCCACACTCGCACTCGTACTCTTCGGCATGTTTGCTCCGACTGACATACTCGTAGCATTCCCTGGTGTTGACTGGGGTAGCCTAACTGTGGTATGGCAAGACGTACCCGTAGGTATCTTTGCCTTCTTGCTCGTAGGTCTTTGCACCTCAGTAATGTGGGGCGGTATCTTCAACATGGCTGTTGAAGGTCTTGGCAAATACACTGCTATCGCTTCTGGTATCTTTATGACCATGGTGTTCGGTTGCGCAGTGATGATGTTCATCCAAGCTTCTGTAGCTGACGCTGTAGGTTACATCCAGAGCTACTGGGTTGTTGTATTCTGCGCTGCATACCTCCTCTTCTATGCTTTGGTAGGTAGCCGCGTTCACAAACGTGCTGAATAATTCAAAACAATTTAGGTTGAGGGGTTAGGACCTCGTTCTTAACTCTTCAACCTTCCTTTCTAAAATAACAAGCTGAGAGTCTTAGAAAAAGCATGTATAATATTGTCACACGCTATTAAGCAATCAAAAAACTCAAAGCTCAATCTTTTAACTCTAAAATTCTTTTACTCCCATGAAATTAACTGTAGATGACGTAAGAAGTCGTTTCGTTGAACATTTCGATGGTACAACTGGTTCAGTATATGCCTCACCGGGCCGTATTAACTTGATTGGTGAACACACCGACTATAATGGTGGTTTCGTATTCCCTGGTGCCGTAACCCAAGGCATAATTGCCGAAATTAAGCCCAATGGCACTCGCAAGGTTCGCGCCTACTCTATCAACCTCAAAGACTACGTAGAGTTTAGTCTCGACGACGAAAAGGGTCCCTCAGCCACACACTTCCGTTTCATTTATGGCGTATGCCGCGAAATGATGAAGTTAGGTGTGCCCGTTGAAGGTTTCAATACTGCATTCGCAGGCGATGTCCCCCTCGGTGCTGGTATGTCTTCATCAGCTGCCTTAGAGAGCACATACGCTTATGCACTCAACGACCTCTTCTACGAAAATAAAATCGACAAGTTCACACTCGCCAAGGTAGGTCAAGCCACAGAGCACAACTACATCGGTTGCAACTGCGGTATCATGGACCAATTCGCTTCAGTATTTGGCAAGGCTGGTAGCTTGATGCGCTTAGACTGCCGTTCACTCGAATACAAGTACTTCCCGTTCGATCCGAAGGGCTACAAACTCGTTCTTCTCAACTCTCTCGTTAAGCACGAGTTGGCATCTTCTGCCTACAACGATCGTCGCAAGAGTTGCGAAAACGTAGTAGCTGTGATGAAGAAGCACTGGCCTGAGGTTGAAACTTTGCGCGATGCCACTTACGATATGCTCGACGAGGTTCGTGATGAAATAAGCGAAGAAGATGCACTCCGCGCTAAGTACGTAATCGGTGAAAAATATCGTGTACTCGAAGTCTGCGTAGCACTCGAAGAAGGCGACTACGAAGAAGTAGGTAAAAAGATGTACGAAACTCACCGCGGTTTGAGCAAGGAGTATGAAGTATCTTGCCCCGAACTCGACTTCTTGAACGATGTTGCACACAGCTGTGGTGTAACAGGTTCACGTATCATGGGTGGTGGCTTCGGTGGTTGCACCATCAACCTCGTAAGCGAAGACCTCTATGCCAACTTCATCGAAACTGCCAAGAAGGCTTACAAAGAAAAGTATGGCAAAGAACCTATCGTTATCGATGTAGTTATCGGTGACGGTGCTCGCAAACTTTGCTAATAAAACCACAAGGTTTTAACACATACAAAAGTATTCAAGGTGTATCCCTCTTTCTGGGATGCACCTATTTTAAATTTACAAAGAATAAACATTAAGCATCCACCCTCATTAAGCATTCCCATATAAAGTCATGCACAATTTTATCGGATTTTTGCCGTCAATAAGGGGCATGATAAAAGGGGTTCCCCCGTTAGGTAGGGTGTGTTCAAAATCCAAAATATTTTTCTGCACGATATTTGATAGATTTATCAAAAATTTTCACGCGCCAGCCTCACTCCGTTAGGGGTGAAGTTGGCGCGTGAAATGCCATATATTTGACATAAAATGGCGTGGAAAATTTTGGCGGATTTTGAACGCCCTACCTATTCGGGGGGAGACTAGCGCAAGAAAGTTTTCTTTGTCCTGCCCCGACATGCCTATGCGTATCATGTTTTATCGTTTTTCGTTCGGGGAGAGAATTTAAAAATCGTAATAAAGTCGAGCGCAAACCACGGTATAGTTGCCGTTTTTGTTTTTGATGTATTGAAACGAGGGCTGCAGCGCTATCGATGCGTTAAGTTGTCGCTTATAGGTGAGTTCGAGCGAGTATTCCTTGCCCTGGCTAAACTGGGCAAACTGTGCCGACACACCGCATGTGTTTAGGCTATCGGCATACGTAGCCCCTATCTCGGCATATCTGTAGCATGCGTTTTTTCGACTTGTGTTTTCAGAATATTGCAGCATGCCCCACACGTCTTTACCCCCAGCGCCCCAAAGCTTTTGTTCGGCATAGCCCCACCATGCACAACTTGTGTGGCGCGTGGGGCGGGAATTTTCGGGGAGTGCTTCTGCCTCAATGGGGTTGGCAAAATGGCGCGAGTGAATGGCGGCTCCTACATAATATTGCCCTGTGCTGCACGTGTATTCTAACTGCGAAATATTGAACACGCCATCGCGCTTGGGACGCACAAGAAAGGGGTTGTCGTGCCGATTCCACCCCATATAACCCACACCATTATAAAGGCTATTTCTAAACGTAAAACCGCGCTTGCTTACGTCGAAATAGAACGTAAGCCCCGACACAGGATAGTTGGCTATGGGGTAACTTGCGGCAATGGTGGGGAAAAGTCCACACGAGCTATTAAGAAAAATCGAGGTAAGGGGTGAGGTGAAAAAGTCCTCGTTCACATTGCGCACACCGGCAAACAAGTTGGCTTGGCGCCATGTTTGATGAAAGCCTAATACGGCAATGGCTGCCACACAGTTATCTACCTCAATATTCGAGAAGGTTTGCCAGTCGCCAGTAATGGTAGCGTTAGTTTTTGCCATGTGTAGTGTGCTGGCTTCAATCGATGCTTTGTGGTCGCACAACGGAATATTAAGATTTAAACGCAATTGATTTACCCAGTTCGTTTTTTTTTGCATATTCCAATGCCATTCGGTGGTATAGGTGCCACTGAATACTTGTGCTGAAGAAAACAGCGCTATCGGGGTGCATAGTGCGGTGAGTAGGAATCTTTTCATAAATCTTATTGTTTCGTGTACGTTGTTTAGTGTGTTATTATTTGTGGTGCACAATTATAACAAAAATCATAAATCAGGACTGCTTTTGAGATTAGAAAATGGTTAGAAATTTAGCTAAGAACGTTCTATGGCATTCTATTATTTCTACTTTTCTAAATGCAACATTTTACAAGATATGACAAAATATTTTGAGGTGTCAACAAAACCTTTATCAAATTCCAAAGCCGATATAATCGTACAGATTTTTTTATGAATATTGAACATCTGTCTAAGATATTATATCGTTTTTTTTGTATTTAAAAAAAGACCAAACATCCATGCAACCATTGATTATCAACGTGTTACGTGGTTATTGGTCATTAGTCATTTACACCATCACATGCACATGACTACAGTCCTTATTTTAGAAAGGTATTTAAATACTCTTGATACCACTCAAAGGGGTTCGGTAAATGCAATGACAATACAGAATGTATAATGATAATATACAATGTATAATGATAATATACAATGTAAAAAATAATTGCCACGCGAAGAGATATGAACTATTTATACGCTCCACTCCGCATGGCAATTATACACTTTACATTATAAAGTTATATTAGAATTCAGCCGACTTCGGAGTACGGGGGAAGGGGATTACGTCGCGGATGTTTTGCATACCTGTGACGAAGAGGATGAGACGCTCGAAACCGAGGCCGAAACCTGCGTGGGGACATGAACCATATTTACGTGTATCAAGATACCAAGTCATGTCCTTCATAGGAATTTGACGCTCGTTGATTTCGTTCATCAACTTGTCGTAGCTTTCTTCGCGTACGCTACCACCAATAATCTCACCAATCTGCGGGAAGAGTACGTCGGTGCCCTGTACGGTTTGACCACTCTTACCACCGAAGCCTGATTCTTCCTCGTCTATCTTCATATAGAATGCCTTGATAGCCTTGGGGTAGTTTGTCATAATCACAGGCTTCTTGAAGTATTCTTCTACCAAGAAACGTTCGTGCTCTGAAGCCAAATCGTCGCCCCATTCGCAGGGGAACTCAAACTTCTTGCCCTTGGCTATTGCCTCTTGAAGGATGCGAATACCCTCGGTGTAGGGAAGGTGTACGAACTCTGAGTTAAGCACACCTTGCAAACGCTCAATGAGACCCTTATCAATCATCTTGTTAAGGAATTCGAGATCGTCCTTACAGTTGTCGAGTGCCCAACGGATGCAGTACTTAATGAAGTCTTCTTCTAACTCCATCAACTCTGCCAAATCCATAAACGCTACCTCGGGCTCTACCATCCAGAACTCTGCCAAGTGGCGAGGAGTGTTTGAGTTTTCGGCACGGAATGTAGGACCAAAGGTGTAGATTGAACCTAATGCCGTGGCACCTAACTCACCTTCGAGCTGACCGCTCACTGTGAGCGAAGTTTGCTTGCCAAAGAAGTCGTCTGAATAGTCAATCTTGCCATTCTCGTCCTTCTTAAGGTCGTAGAGGTTCTTGGTGGTTACTTGGAACATTTGACCTGCACCCTCGCAGTCTGAGGCTGTGATGAGCGGTGTGTTGAAATAGAAGTAGCCGTGTTCGTGGAAGTAGGTGTGGATGGCCATAGCCATGTTATGGCGAATGCGCATTACGGCACCAAAGGTGTTGGTGCGCAAACGCAAATGAGCATACTGACGCATGTACTCAAACGACTGTCCCTTCTTTTGCATAGGATAGTCTGAACCACATGTGCCCAATACCTCTATTTCGTTTGCCTGAATCTCTACACTCTGACCTGCACCCTGGCTTTCGACCAAAGTACCTACTACGCTCAAGCAAGCACCTGTAGTGACGAGCTTGATCATTTCGGCATCAAACTTCTCTACGTCGGCTACTACCTGAACATTCTTTATGGTGCTGCCGTCGTTAAGGGCAATAAAATTTACTGATTTGCTGCCACGGCGAGTACGTACCCAACCTTTTACACAAACTTCGGTGCCGAAGTCGGTGCGACTAAGCACGTCTACAATTTTTGTTCTCTTCATAATGGCTTTTTTCTAAGTGCGTGGCACATACAAGTGCAAAATAAGTGACCCGTGGACTTAGGCATTGCCCCACTCCACTCAGGCACTTATGTTTGTATGAGTTGTTTGTGCCGTTACACACTTAAACAATTTTGTGTTGTATGTTTTATTCAAATGCACCCATACGGAGCATCTGTACTTCTTTCTCTGTAAGATAACGCCAGTCGCCACGACGTACGTTCTTCTTTGTAAGACCTGCAAAGTATACACGGTCGAGCTTAACTACGTGGTAGCCAAGGCTTTCGAAGATACGGCGCACAATGCGGTTCTTACCGCTGTGAATTTCAATGCCAATTTGCTTTTTATCGGTTTCTGAAGCATATTCAATGGCATCTGCCTTAATATCGCCATCATCAAGGCTAATACCTTCGGCTATTTGGCGAATGTCGGCTGCCGATACGTTTTGGTCGGTGGTAACGTGATAAATCTTCTTCTTCAAGAACTTGGGGTGAGTGAGCTTTGAGGCTAACTCACCATCGTTAGTAAGAAGCAATACACCTGTGGTGTTACGGTCAAGACGACCTACAGGATAGATGCGCTCAGGACAAGCATTGCGAACAAGGTCCATAACGGTTTTACGGTTCTGGGGATCGTCGCTTGTGGTTACATAGCCCTTGGGCTTGTTAAGCAACACGTAAACCTTCTTTTCAATCTTTACAAGGTTGTCGTGGAACTTAATTTCGTCTGTACGCAACACCTTAGTACCCAATTCGGTAACTACCTGACCATTTACGCTTACTACACCTGCCTCAATATACTTGTCAGCATCACGGCGCGAGCATACACCTGCGTTAGCAAGGAACTTGTTCAAACGCATGGGCACTGTGGGGTCGTAGTTCTCTTCTTTATATTCTAAGCGCTTTTTCTGCGAATACTTGGCATGTGCATCATAGCCACCGCGACGTGCGCCACCGAACGAAGAATTTCCACCTTGGAAACGAGGTTTGCCATAACTTCCACCAGCTTGACGGTAACCACCTTGCTGACGTGCGCCACCAAAAGATGGTTTGTTATAAGAATTGCCTTCGCCTTCGAAGCTATTACCACCCTGATCGTAACGAGGACGATAGCTGCCCTGACGTTGCTGATAGCCACCACGATCACTGCTTTGGCCATAACGCGACTTGCCAAAACGATTGCCACCACGCTGTTGGTAACCACCTTCGGCACGCTGCTGATAGCCACCTTCGCCATTGTTCGAGTTGTAGCGAGGACGGTAGCCACCACCTTGCGAAGGACGCTGATAGCCATTGTCGTTGTTGTAACTGTTGTAAGAGCGAGAGTCATCACCACCATTATAGCGGGGACGATAACTACTGCCACCACCACGTTGGTTGTAATTTGTGTTTACGGGAGAGGCTGTGCGATTAAAGCGGGGTCTGCTTGGACGCTCACTGCCAAATCGGTTGCCACCATAACTGTTTCCGTTTTGCGACTTGTAGCCATCACGGCTATTGTTGTCGTTCTTGTAAAATTCTTCACTCATAATAATAAAAATTTGTTTTGTTGATAGTTTGCATTCTCACGAACGCGTTTTGTTTCAGGTATCCTAAAACGGTGCAAGGAACTGTATTCTCACACAGCCCCTGCCCGTTATGTAGGTTTTATTATTGAATTTATTTAAAAATCAGAGTTCGCAATTTTTGATCTGCTTTTCTCCCACTCTATCTTCTATTACATACCAGTGTAGTTGTGCGGAGTAATAGCACGAAGTTCTGTCTTAATTGCATCGCTTACTTCCAAAGTATCGATGAAGTTGTGAATGCGTTCTTCTGTCATGGCTTCGTTGGTACGTGTCAGTGCCTTCAATGCCTCGTAAGGGTTGGGGTAAGCCTCACGACGAAGAATTGTTTGAATAGCCTCTGCCACTACAGCCCAGCAGTTATCGAGGTCGCGACGAATGCTTTCTTCGTGAAGCAAAAGCTTACGCAAACCCTTCAACGAGCTTTGGAAAGCAATAAGCGAGTGTCCCATAGGCACGCCAATGTTGCGAATTACCGTAGAGTCTGTCAAGTCGCGCTGCAAACGACTAATGGGAAGTTTGCGACTAAGGTGTTCAAAGATGGCATTTGCCAAGCCGAGGTTACCCTCTGAATTTTCAAAGTCAATGGGGTTCACCTTGTGGGGCATTGCGCTCGAACCGACCTCGCCCTTCTTAATACGCTGCTTGAAGTATTCCATCGAAACATACTGCCAGAAGTCGCGGTCCATGTCAATCACAATGGTGTTTACACGCTTCATGGCATCGAAGAGTGCAGCCATGTTGTCGTAGTTGCTAATCTGTGTAGTATATTCTTCGCGTTGCAAACCGAGCTTCTCGCTTACGAACTTACGACCAAAGGCACGCCAATCGTATTCGGGGTATGCCACATGGTGTGCATTGAAATTGCCTGTTGCACCACCAAACTTGGCAGTCATGGGGCAAGCTTTCAGCAATGCCACCTGCTGTTCAAGACGGTAGGCAAATACCTTTACTTCCTTGCCTAAGCGTGTGGGCGATGCAGGCTGACCATGTGTCTTTGCCAACATGGGGATGTCCTTCCACTCTTCAGCGTATTCGTTAAGTTGATCAATCAACTCCTGCAACAAGGGAAGGTACACCAATTCAGTGGCATCTTTCAACATCAAGGGGAAAGAGGTATTGTTGATGTCCTGAGAGGTAAGACCAAAGTGAATAAATTCTTTGAAGTGTTCAAGATTTCCGATCTTGTCGAACTCTTCCTTGATGAAATATTCAATGGCTTTCACATCATGGTTCGTGATGCTTTCAATATCTTTTACTCGCGCTGCATCATCTTCTGAGAAGTTGCGATAAATATCGCGCAAGGTTTCAAAAAGTTCGTGAGGGAAGTCTGCCAACTGCGGAAGAGGGAGTTCGCAAAGTGTGATAAAATACTCAATTTCAACACGCACACGATACTTCATCAGCGCATACTCTGAAAAGTAAGGAGCTAAAGGTTCAGCCTTGGCACGATAACGTCCGTCAATAGGAGACACTGCAGTAAGAATATCCAAATCCATGATGTCTTAACAAAAAGGGTTGTTGGGTTAATGTAATTTTGACTTGCTTTGTCCTTCATTTCGTTATGAAATTTCCCCTCAATACTTTGTCCTCATCTATTTGCAGTTCAAGCAATTTGTTGCTGTGCTTGTTGGCTCAAGACGATACATTCTTTTTATGGGTAAACAAAACAGCCTTTATACCATGCAAAGGTAACGTAATTTGAGCTACCTACAAAGTGCGTAGCCTAAAGAGTTTGATTTTTTCTTATCAAAAACACATTTTCTACTCCATTTTATCACATTAAGAAAGCAATTCTGTTTTTTTTACCCATTTTTTTAAACCCATCTTTTAGCTTCATTTTCTATAAAACGACAGACAGCGTAAAACATCATAATGACATTTTACGCTGTCTATATATTAGCTAATTCTTAGCTTTACAAAAGTTTGAATTAGTTGGGGAAGGTCGGAGTAGTACCAAAGTCCTTATAACCTGATTCAAAGAGATCCTTAACATTTGAGATTTCCTCAACCATGCCTTCGGGCATTTCCTTCAAAGTACCAGCCTTTACAAGTGCCTCCATGTCAGCTCTGAACTCCTTGTCCATCTCGGGAGTATAAACGCTGAAGTAGTTGCCATAGTCGCCAATGTAGATTGCAATCTGACGGAGGAAACCCCAACGCTCAAAGTAAGGATAGAGGTTGTAGCCTGAGATGCGTGACACCTTACGGATATAGTTGAGTACGAAAGGCATGGTGTTAGCCTTAGGATTGTTACCACCATCAAGGTAGCCATTCTTTATCCAACAGCTTTCGGGATACTTTTGCTTAAGTACAGCAAGTTTACCGTTCTTGTTGTTGTTCTGAGCAGAAGCAATCAACTCATACTTATCAACACCATCATTCTTTTCAACAGTTGAACCATTTTCGTTATCGTTCTGACGAAGTGCTTCGTACCAGTCGGGAGCGAAATCAGGCACACCATGAGTAGTGAAGTAGTTGTAAAGAAGAACGAAGGGGCAAAGAGTTTCGCCTACACCAACTTCTACGTTATGAAGAGCCTGTTCGGGAACTTTAGCGTAATCCTTTACAGTAGAGTCCTTCATTGTTTCGCAGAATGCACGCAAAGCTGCATTGGGCTGTGAGCCTCTGTTTACATAGGCAAAGTGACGCTTGCTGCTGAAACGTGAACCCTTCACACCGCTCGAAGCTGTTTGGATGTCGAGATAGTTGGCATCAACAAAGTGCTTACGTGCAGGTGCCCACTGCTGAATCTTATCAGAAGAGTGGTAGCCCATTTTCATAATATTGTAGTATGAGTTCATGTTGTTGGTAACTTCGCCCATACCGCCCCAGCAGAAGTAGGGGTGCATCTGATGTTGGTGACCCCACTCGTGTGAGAGACCCCAAATAGCGTCATCGTCACGATTTACGAGTGTGTTACAGTTAAGTACACGAGGTTCTTGGTCGTGGTGGAATGATACACCGAAACCACCTTGGAACATGTAGTAAGTGTAGTTGGTGTAAGCCATTGTGCGGTTGTCGGGCAAACGGTTGTACTTAGTAAGACCCAACAAGTCGTGTTCCCACTGAATCAAAGAGTCGAGCACGTTCATGTACTGACGATAACCTATTGAACCATCAATAGCCTTGCAATAGTCGTGCAAGCCCTTTGAAGTCCAAATAGAGTGAACCTTCTTACCAACTACGTCCATACAGAGGTTAGTAGCTTTGGCTGTTATCTCATGCATTTCCTCGTTAGTCTTATCGGGAGAAAGGAAGCCATTGATTTCACCATTGAGGAAGTGAACCTTGATAGCAGGCTGCAATTCGGGGTTTTGGTCAGCATAGTAGCAAACGTAAGCCAAACCAGGATAGTCAAATGTATAATCGATGGTGTTAAGACCATTCTTTACGTTGAATGTGAAGCTCTGAGGATTACCACCGTCAAAGTTACCACCATCCTTACCTTCATACCATGCAGTTACAGTTACAGGCACAGACTTGCCATCGGGCAAACCTGACACAGCAACGATGTGCTTACCCTTGCTGATGTTGATACCTGTTACACCCTGACGCTGGTCGTAATACTTACCAGGAGCGTTCCAGTTGTTACTCTGTGTAACATAAGAAAGCTTAGCTTTGTAAGTCTGTACGCGATACTCCTCGTTATAAGTTTTGTCGAGGATGCTATTTGCCAAAGCTTGATAATAGGGCTTATCAATCTTAGTTGCGATATCTTCCTTTGTAACACCTTCTTTCAATTCTGAGAGAGAAGAATCTGTAAACAAGTCATAGATGCTGTTTGAGGGAAGATCTGCCAAACCTTCACTACGACCTTGAGTAATAGTAAGTGTTTCGCTCAAATTGTTTTCAGCATTTGCGAAAACAACTTTACCTACACGCGCACTACTTCCAGTATTTTCTGCTACATGGATGTAAACCGAACCATCTTCAGCCTTGATAACTGAAATCCAGTCTGCATTAGGTGTGACAGTGTATTCCACATTCGCAGTGATGTCGTAGCAAAGCGTACGTTCACGGAAGCTAATTGCCTGACGATGGGGAGCCACGATTGTGGGATACGCATCAGCTGCCAACTTTACCTGAGCCATTACAGGCTGCGAAGTATAGCATGCCATTGCAAGCGTAGCGCAAGTGAATAATTGTTTTATGTATTTCATTGATTTTTCTGTTTAATTTTAAAAGAGTTGAAACTCGCTATTTATTAGAGCACAACTTTTTTACCGTTTACAAAGTAAATACCTGTAGCGAGGTTCACAATCTGAGTACCATTTACGCTACCCTGCCATACCTGCTTGCCATCAAGAGAGTAGATACGAACTGCGCAAGGTGCACCGCTAGTCAATACAACAGCACCTTCAGCGACCTCTACTTCAAGCGCCTTGCTTGCAGTAGTTACATTGTCCACAGCTGTTACATCATCTTCGCTTTCGAATACCTTGAACTGGCTTGTCTTATATGTCAATCCAGGATAATCACTTGATGAAATCATTGCATAAACCGCACCACATTTGGTCTTAATACCATACATACCTGCGTATGCGGAACCATTCATAGTGTAAAGGTCATCCTTTGTAAGGACCTTTTCAGGAGTAGAACTTGCATCTCTAAGTTCTACAGTAACATTACTTGCCGAACCATCAGAATTTACAACGTAATCTGATAAATCAAGCACGTAAGGAGCCTTTTTGGTGTTGAATTGCGTTCTCTTTGTACAAGTGAGCAAATAGTAAATATACTTTGAATTTGCTGCGTCATACTTACTGCTCAACTTCTTTGTAATGCTTAATTCCTCTTCCTGAGGAGCATATACAAAATTCGTTACGCTACTAGGTGAAGGAAGTGAACCATAAGTAAGTTTGTTATTGGCACAAGTAAAAGCGTAAAGCTTACCTGCGGGCAATGAAACCGAAGTCAACTTATTGTTATCAACAGCCACATACTGAAGTTGATCTGCCGACGCTAAGTTAAGAGAATAAAGGGCATTGTTTTCAGCAAACACCTGACGCAAAGAAGGCTTATCCGCGTTGAAAGCGAGTGTGTTGATTTTGTTATCGCCACACATCACCACTGAGATAGAATCGCATTTTGCAGCGATAGAAGTGAGATGATTGCCGACAGCCTTAACCACATCAAGGTTTACACTACCACCTAACGAAACACTACCTGTAAACTCGTTGTTGCTGATGTTGAGGTATTGAAGTGTTGAGCTGCTATAACCAAAAGTAGTTTTCTTGTCGCCACGGTTACCAGCAATCTTATTGCCCGAGATGTTCAAAATCTCCATATTGGGGTTTGTATGCTCAGTCATCGTGAATGCCACAATCTTGTTGTTCGAGCAGTCCAAGTCAGTAAGTCCCTTCAGTGAAGTCACGTTCAACGTATCAATTTCGTTGTTCTGACAGTAGAGCGAGCGCAAACCTGTTGCACCAGTAACGTCGAGGCTTGTGATGCCCGCATTAGAACAAATCAGCGTTTCAATGCCTGCTGACGAAGAGATCAGGATGTCGGTACCTGCAACCTTGCCCTCCACTGTGAGCAGTTTGTCGGTTGTAGGCTCATACTTAGTGAGATTACCATCACCCCAGTCAACCTTAACATCTGAACCTGTCTGATTAAGTTTCAGAATGATAGTTTCACCAATGCTTTTGTTTGTAGTAAAGCGAACCATATCGTCTGCCATGACAGGAGATATAGCAAGCATTCCAGCTGCAAGCAGTGAAACAAAGAGTTGATTTTTTTTCATAGAAAGTATAATTGTTTATAGGATGTATCTATATTCCACAATATGTTTACACACTAAATTAGCACCCTTTTAATGCTTATTTCACATCAGGGCACAATTCGTACGTTCAAAATATCATGGTTTCGGCTACAAAATTGGTTATAATTTTTGTAGTATACAAATTAAATGCATATTTTCTTTACTACATATTGCAAAAAAACACTTCAAAGACATATTTTACAAGATAGTATTTACCATAAAATTGACATCTTCCTCATTCACTTTACACCGTGTTATGCTCATCTCTCCCCCACCTCATTAACGTTCGCATTTTATAGCGAGGTTCCATAACACATGACACGAGTTGATAATAAAGGAAATAAGGGTTAAGCGCAAAATACCCACTTAACCCTTATTGTTATATGTCAATTATTTTTCCTTCTTTTTGTCTTCGCGTTTTTTAAGCACTACAGCTGAGCGGGCAGGAATATACAATTTTAACCAACCCTTATGGTCGCGTGCAAGCAACGGATCGAAGTTAGTGAGATGTTTCACAGAATCATCTGCCAAACCATTACCACCATAAGCCTTGGCATCCGTGTTGAGCACCACTTCATATTCACCTTCAGGAACGCGGAAACCATAGCCCTCATACGAGCGGTTCGGCGAGAAGTTAAATACAAAGACAAGTGGACCACGCATATAAGCCAAAATCTGATCGCCATCATCGTGCCAAATTTCCTGTACGGGGAAGCGTCGGATATCTGCCATAGACTTGCGAAGCAAATGCACCATGTCATTGTCAAAATCGCCCAAGTAATGATAGCAGAGGTTGTGGTTATCTACCAAATTCCACTGACGACGTGCATACTTATAACTCCAACCATTTCCTTCGCGTGGGAAGTCAATCCATTCGGGGTGTCCAAACTCATTACCCATGAAATTAAGATAACCACCATTGATGGTCGAAGCTGTTACCAAACGTATCATCTTGTGCAAAGCAATGCCACGATGTACAGTACCATTTTCGTCACCCTTTTGGAAATGCCAATACATATCTGCATCAATCAGGCGGAAGATAAGCGTTTTATCGCCCACCAAAGCCTGGTCATGGCTCTCGCAATAAGAAATGGTCTTTTCGTCGGCACGACGGTTGGTCAATTCCCAAAGAATAGATGAAGGATGCCAATCCTCGTCACGACGTTCCTTAATGGTCTTAATCCAATAATCAGGAATGTTCATCGCCATGCGATAATCAAAACCATAACCACCATCCGCAAACGGAGCAGCCAAACCTGGCATACCACTCACCTCTTCAGCAATGGTAATGGCATTGGGATTCACCTCGTGAATGAGTTGGTTCGCTAAAGTAAGATAGCAAATAGCATTGTCGTCCTGGTGTCCGTTAAAGTAGTCGCCATAGCCACAGAAGCATTCTCCCAAACCATGACTATAATAAAGCATAGATGTTACGCCATCAAAACGGAAGCCATCGAAGTGATATTCAGAAAGCCAATACTTACAGTTCGATAAAAGGAAGTGAATCACCTCGTTCTTGCCATAATCAAAGCAAAGACTATCCCATGCCGAGTGTTCGCGTCGAGGAGCCGGATAGAAGAATTGGTCAGGATCACCGGCATAGTTACCCAAACCTTCTACTTCGTTTTTCACAGCGTGGCTATGCACCAAGTCCATAATCACACTAATGCCAGCCTCGTGTGCCGCGTCAACCAATTGTTTCAGCTCATCGGGCGTCCCGAATCGGCTGCTCGGTGCAAAGAACGAACTTACGTGATAACCAAAGCTACCATAATAAGGATGCTCAGCAATCGCCATAATCTGAATGCAGTTGTAGCCATCGGCAATTATGCGTGGCAACACATTCTCGCGAAATTCGTTATAAGTACCTACTTTCTCGGCATCCTGTGCCATACCAATGTGGCACTCGTAGATAAAGAGCGGTCCACGTTTAGGACGGAAGTTTACCTTTTTCCATTCATAAGCCTTTTCCGGACTCCATACCTGTGCGCTAAAAATCTTTGTATCTTCGTCTTGCACCACACGTTGTGCCCATGCCGGCACGCGTTCACCCTGTCCCCCATTCCAATGAATAGACAGTTTATACAAGTCAAGATGCTTCAGCACCTTCGAAGAAAGTTTCAATTCCCAATTACCAGTGCCTTCAATGCGTTTAAAAGCAAATTCAGGGAGTTCTTTCCAATCGTTGAATGTACCAATTAGGTAAATCTCGGTAGCATTAGGCGCCCATTCACGCAACACCCATTGTCTGGGTGTACGGTGGAGACCAAAATACAGGTAGCCATCGGCAAAGTCGCTCAATGTACCCTTACCTGCGAGCTCATTCATTTTATAGAGCGCATGGTCGTGTCGGCCTTGTATAGCCTGTTCATAGGGACTAAGCCATTCATCGTTTTTCACGATTTTAAGTTGGCGGGGTCGAGAAACTCGTTTCGGTGTTTTCTCAACTTTTGTGCTTGTTTTTTTGGCTTTCATGATATCTTATGTTTTTAAGAAGCAACCTTGATTTTAACGTTTCTCGAAAGCTACAAGAATGCGTCTGTCATAGCTGCTTCGCTTTCATTTTACTGAACAACACGACCATTAGAATATTCGCCCGACTTTGTCACATTGCCGTTAGCGTCATATTCTTTATACTTGCCATGTTTCACACCATCTTTATAGGTGCAGTCAATGCGTGACCCGTCAGCACGTATTTCAACCGAACGGCCATCGCGTTTACCTTCGCGGAAACCACCTTTAAAGCGTCCGCCAGCCGAATAGGTGAAAGTGCCTTCACCATCCATACGGTTATTCTTCCACTCGCCATTATACTCATCACCATTCTTCCACTTATAAACGCCATGACCATGCATCATGTTATTCTTCCATTGACCCTTATAAGTGGCTACACCCTTCCATTGGAAGGTGCCTTGACCGTTTTGTTCACCATTCAAGAAATTACCAATATATGAGTCACCATTGGCAAAACGAAAGGTACCCACACCCGTGCGCTCACCCATCAAGTACTGACCCTCGTATGAGTCGCCATTACGAAACTTATAGATGCCACGACCATCTTGCATGTCGTTCTTCCATTCACCATTATAATAGTCGCCGTCAGCATAAAAGTAAGTGCCACGTCCGTTACGCATATTTTTGGACCAATCGCCCTCATATTTCGAACCATCTTTCCAATCAAAGATACCCTTACCTTCTTTCTGATCGTCTACCCAAGAGCCCTTATAGTAGGCACCACTTTGGTAGTAATAAGTGCCCTCGCCATTGCGTTTATCGTTCTTCCAACTACCTTCATATCGGTCGCCATTATAAAAGTACATAATACCCTTACCCTCTTTTTGGTTACGATACCATGTGCCCACATATTTATTGTTGTTTGTGGCGTAGTAAGTTCCCTTACCGTTCTTTTCGTTTTTTGTCCAGTTTCCTTCATATCGTGCCCCATCAGCAGCCGTAAAAGTGCCTTCGCCATTGCGCAAGCCCTTCACGAAAGAGCCTTCGTAAGTGTCGCCATTTTCATATTGCACACGACCTTTACCATTGGGTTTTCCACCAGAGAGTTCGCCTGTATAGATGCCACCATCTTTTAGAGTACACGAACCTACCACAATTTTCTGAGCCCAAATAGAAGTGCAGCTCAAAGCTATAATAAGTGAAAGAAAAAACTTTTTTTGCATTTTGTCTAATAAAATCAATAATTGTTCTTCAAGAAGTTTTCAGCACGCTGCAAGTCCTCGGGCGTGTCAATGCCGATAGTCTCCACATCTGTGTAGCCCACCTTAATGCGCAAGCCTGCTTGCAACCATCGCAACTGTTCGAGCGATTCGCATTGTTCTAGTTCGCCTTGTGGCATTGAGGTGATGTCTTTTAACACTTCAGTGCGATAAGCATACAGCCCAATGTGCTTTAGGTAGCGATGCTTTGCACCCCACTCTTCTTGGGGAATGCCACGCAAATAAGGAATCACGCTACGCGAAAAATAGAGTGCATAGTCATCATTGCTCACCACCACCTTCGGACTATTAGGATTTGCAATCGCCTCAAAGGGAGCATCTGCAGCAAAAGGTTTCACCAACGTAGCAATCTGTGTGGTAGCATCGTCAAAGCAGTGCTTAATTTCTTCTAACTGCGACAAATCAATAAAAGGTTCATCGCCCTGCACATTTACCACTACGTCTGCCTCAATACCTAATTTGCCGTAAGCCTCGTAGCAGCGATCAGTTCCACTGCGATGACTTGTCGAAGTCATCACCACCTGTCCGCCAAACGATTTAACAGCCTTATAAATTCGATCATCATCAGTAGCCACGCACACATGTTCAAAAGCTTGCGACACACGTTCGTACACACGCTGTATGATAGGTTTTCCGCCCAATAAAGCCAAAGGCTTAGCAGGGAAACGCGTTGAAGCATAACGCGCAGGGATAATTGCAATGAATTTCATTTATCTTATATGTATTTGCTTGAGTGTATGTCGGAGGAGTTTTATCACTCCTCACGACCAAGGATTTTAGCATAAAAAGCCGTTTTTTAGCCCTTTTATCGAAATTCTTAGTACACCCTTTTTATTCAAAATATTTCTCACCCGAAGACTTTGAAGCTGGTTTAGGCTGTTCGCCTCCCTCTCCTTCCATCAGGTTTTCATTACCTTCTTCTTCGCCTTCTTTCTCAGCGTTACCACCGCCACCACTATAGTGGCCATGGTGCTGCACACCCGGTTTGTTAGCAGGACGATCAAATTCGCGATTCGGGTCATACCCCAAAGCCTTATTGGCATATACACGTCGCATATAGAGTGCCCAAATAGGCAAGGCAGTAGCAGAACCCTGACCAATGGCAGTTGAGTTAAAGTGAATGTCGCGTTCGTCACCACCCACCCAAACAGCGGTTACCAATTGTGGCACACATCCCACAAACCAACCATCGGAGTTATTATTTGTAGTACCGGTCTTACCAGCAATCGGCCCCTTCATGCCAAAGGCATTGCGCAGTTTGCGACCTGTACCCTCATCAATTACCGCCTTCATCATGTCAATCATGTTATAGGCAGTTTCTTCGCTATACACCTCATTTGTGCGCGGCGTAAACTCTGCGATCACATTGCCCTCACTATCCTCGATACGAGTCACGAGCAAGGGGGCGCGACGAATACCCTTTTCAACAAATGCTGTATATGCCGATGCCAACTCTGCGGGTGTGATATCGCAAGTACCCAAACAGAGAGGTAAAGAAGGTTGCATATTGTCGTTTGCCACACCCAAGGCATGTAAGTCTCTTACCAAACCTTGACCTGTGGGGTCAATCTGATACATCAATCCTGCAGTAACCCAGTTGTTCGAACGACTCAAGCCCCATTTCAATGTAACGTGCGCTCCATAGCTTGCACGGCTACCATTGCGCGGACACCAACCTCCATAACTTCTTTGCACATTAAGTATGGTAGAATTTGGTGTCATGCCACCCTGTAAGCCCATAGCATACACAAATGGTTTCATTGTAGAACCAATTTGTCGACGTCCCACCATTGCCATGTCATATTGAAAGTGCGAAAAGTCGGGACCACCCACATAGGCTTTAATATAACCTGTCATCGGGTCAATCGAAACCATGGCAGCTCGCAAAAACTTTTTGTAATACAGAATAGAATCGATAGGCGTCATTGTCACATCCACGTCGCCATGATAGCTAAACACTGTCATAGGCACCTTGGTGTGGAAAGCCTTGTCAATCTCTTCATCGCTCGCGCCATCAGCCTTCATCACACGATAACGGTCTGACTGACGAATGGCACGTTGAATACGGCGCTTTACGTCCTTTGCACTCAATGACGAGCTATACGGGAAATTACGCGAAGAACGTCTTTCAGCCTCAAACTTAGCTTGCAAGTTCTTACCCACCTGTGTGTATACGGCAGCTTCGGCATATTGTTGCATACGCGAATCGATGGTAGTATATACCTTTAAGCCATCTGTATAAATATCGTAGTTCGAACCATCCTTCTTTTGGTTCTTCTTACACCATCCATAAAGAGGGTCGGTCTCCCAATGTAAAGAATCCTCATAATACTGCTGACGCTGCCATGACTTGTATTGTGAAGGATCGGGCTTATCAGCCATCATGAATCTACGCAGGTACTCACGCACATAGGCACCTAAGCCTTCTTTATGGTCAATGCGGTGGAAGTTCAGTTTTAAAGGCTCCTCGCTCAACGTAGCATATTCTGTTTCAGAGAGTTTCCCCGACTTTACCATCTGCTGTAATACCACATTGCGACGCTGGCGACAACGTTCAGGTTCACGCACAGGGTTAAAGTAGGATGGATTCTTACACATACCCACCAACGTGGCACTTTCCACAATACTCAAATCCTTGGGAGCCTTGCCAAAATACACATTTGCAGCAGTTTTAATGCCCACTGCATTATGTAAGAAGTCAAAATAGTTCAAATAGAGCGTTAGAATTTCTTCTTTGGTGTAATGGCGTTCCAACTCTACAGCAATAATCCACTCCACAGGCTTCTGCACCAAACGCTGCATGGTAGATTCTGCCGACGAAGAGTATAACTGTTTTGCCAACTGCTGTGTAATGGTACTACCACCACCGGCACCCTTGTGTCCCATAATACCACGCTTTACCACAGCACGCGATAATGCACGAACATCGATGCCCGAGTGATCGTAGAAACGTTCATCCTCGGTTGAAACTAAAGCATCAAATAAATGCGGTGAAATGCTATCATAACCAACGAATACGCGATTCTCATTTCTTGACCATGTACCCATCAATCTACCATCTGCACTAATAACCTGTGAAGCGTATTTACTGATAGGACTTTGAAGTTCAGCAATAGGTGGCATATAGCCAATCCATCCGAGTTCTACAAAGGACACGGATAAAATCACTAACAGGATAATTGCGGCATAAGCCCCCCAAAGTATTTTTACAAATTTCTTTCTCATAAGAATTTTCAATGAGGCAATAAAGGCAAGCAACCCCATTGCAAGATTGAGTTTTTCTGTTTTCTAATATGCAAACTTACAAAAAAGGTTTGAATCACACAATTTTAAATGCAATTATAGTTATTTTTTATCGATTATAGTGGGAAATCTGTCCGCAAATTCCACGTTAAGCGTCTTTTAAAATTGTAGGCAAGACTACCAGTACATCAAAATCACCATCTGCAGAATTTTTACAAAAAACACGATTCCATCGATTTTTTTTCAAATTATCCGTCATATTTTTTGTTAATTTATTTCCGTCTACTTTCATTCCCCAAAACCTTTTTCTTCCTTCGGTATGATATCGGAATGCCTTCGGAATTTCATCGGGATGATATCGGGCTGTCTTGGGTTTTAAACAGGCATGTTTTTACTTAATGTTTTATATTTTTTACATTTAATATTTTCAAGAAAAATAGCTATTTGCTAGCACATCACCGAAGAACTTAAAAATGCGCGAATTTTGGTAATTTTTACCAATGTCTGCCAAAGACGGACAGCGAGGAAATAAATGTGGTATCTTTGCAGAGTTTTAGCATAAGATTGGCAACAACAAATACAATCCTAACTTCGTCAATGCCCCCAAAACCACCCCCTATTTTGACGTAACTCATTAATTTTCAATACACGCTATGTGATAGTGCAAAGTGATAAAGTCAGGAGTAAGTCTTGCTATAATAAATTAAAATTAAGTAAAAAAATATTCGGGTCACCTTTCCCTTGGTTTCCCATTAGAGTTTCGATACATCTCCGTTTTGCCTCCGATGATTCTCCGTTCATTCTTCGATCAATCTTCGATCGATCTTCGATTCCCGAACGGAGAATGAACGGAGGATGAACGAGAATCGATCGAAGAACGATCGAGAACCGAACGAGAACCTATCGAGAACCTATCGAGAAGCGATCGAGAAGCGATCGAGAACTGAACGAAGAACGATGCGGGAAATATACCATCGGAATTGTTGGGCGGACTGCTATTTTGCAGGGTCTTAGCGTAAGATTGGCAGCAACAGTTGCGATACAAATCAACCCCCTCAAGTAGGAGAAAGCACAAAATCATCAAAAACACATGAAATAATCCACAAAAAACACACTTTGCAACAAAAAGATTTGAATCTTTAAGACTATTTGCTTTGAATTTCTGTTTTCAAATGCTATCTTTGCAGACTATAATGAGAAGTAACAAGTAGGTGCTCAAAAATATTTATCTTGACCATCTTGGTTATTTCCATGTTTGATTCGCATTCTCTTGAGGAATTTGAAACCTCGAGTGATGTACTTCAAACACCCTGAAAGGTGAAAACCAACTTTAAAAAATAGTTTATATAACTCTCAAACAAAAGCATGCCGCAAAAATGAATAGCGGAAACCAAAAACAACAATACAAAAACATTTTTATTATGAATTACGAAATACCATCGGATACCGTGCAACTCATAAATAACAGCAGAGCTATTGCACAAAAATATCAATTGGCACAAACAGACTCTTTGTGTATCTTGTTGAGTGTTTTAGAGAATGGAGATGTACAAAACATACTGCAACATGCCCATGTTGACGAAAAAGCTATGTTGGAAGAAATCAAGCAGTTATTGACTGATTATCAGACAGATAGAATCATTTTTGATAAAATAGATCCTAACGTACCCTCTGAGATTCTTCCCCCATTTGACACTGATTGCACAAGAATCTTGAAACTCTTGGTATTGGAAGATAAACTGACTGCAGGAAAAAAAGATGGCGCAGAAATTATTCTGCGAGCTCTTATGCACGACCGCAATAATACAGCAAAAAATGTACTCGATACCTATGGCTTAAACTACGATAAAATGTTGAAAGCCACGAACAAAGAGGAGATAAAGAACGACTTTAATTTTCCAGATGAGGACGATGTGCCCTACCCTAACGATGATTTTTCAAAGAGAGGGGACGCAAAGAAAGTAACCAACGAGTCTAGTCGCGCCAAAACGGATAGCGACACCCCAATTATCGACAATTTTGGTACCGACCTTACTGCCGTGGCTGCAAAGGGCGGACTCGATCCTGTGGTGGGCAGAGAGAACGAAATTCAACGCGTTGTGCAAATACTCTGTCGTCGCAAGAAGAACAATCCCATTATCATTGGTGAACCGGGTGTGGGTAAAAGCGCCATTGTAGAGGGACTTGCCAGTCGTATTGCACAAAATGCAGTGCCCTATCTCTTGCTTAATAAACGCATTGTAGCATTAGACATGGCATCGGTTGTGGCAGGCACACAATATAGAGGACAATTTGAAGAAAGACTTAGACGACTCATTAAGGAATTGAAGAGTCATCCAGAAATTGTCCTTTTCATCGATGAAATTCATACAATTATTGGTGCAGGATCAGCACCAGGTAGTTTGGATGCTGCCAATATCTTAAAACCAGCCTTGGCAAGAGGCGAAGTGCAGTGTATTGGTGCCACAACCATCGGTGAATTCAAGAAAAGCATTGAAAAAGATGGGGCACTCGATCGTCGCTTCCAAAAAGTAATGCTGGAGCCTACTTCTGCCGAAGAAACGCTCACTATTTTGCATAACATCAAGTCGCGCTATGAGCATCATCACAACGTGACCTATACAGACGATGCATTAAAAGCTTGTGTAGACCTAACTACACGATATGTAACAGACCGCGCCCTACCCGACAAAGCTATCGATGCGATGGACGAGGCAGGAGCACGTATGCACCTTGCTGGAACAGAAAGTCCCCATTTCATCGAAGAAAAAAATGCAGAGATAGAAAAGCTGCGTAAAGAAAAAATGGAGGCTGCACAAAACCAAGACTATGAACGTGCAGCAAACTTGAGAGATCAAGTAGAAACACTTACACGCGAACTGGAAGAACTCACGCAAAAATGGCAAAAAGAACAGCAAGATCATCCTTGCATTGTTGACGAGGCTTCAGTAGCTGAGGTGGTTTCGATGATGAGTGGCGTGCCTGCTACACGTGTAGCTTCGAGCGAGAGCGACCGATTAAAAGGTATGCGTAGTGCGCTAAACAGCAGAGTCATTGCACAAGAAAAGGCAGTAGAACGCTTGTCGCGTGCCATTGCACGTAGTCGTATCGGACTGAAAAGTGCAGACC
The DNA here is from genome assembly GCA_900543155.1 of uncultured Prevotella sp. Lineage (GTDB taxonomy): Bacteria > Bacteroidota > Bacteroidia > Bacteroidales > Bacteroidaceae > Alloprevotella. Next base: position 24,187 of record UQQN01000002.1, on the reverse strand, counting down.
GCCCCATTGGTACCTTCCTTTTTGTGGGTCCTACTGGTGTGGGTAAGACACATTTGGTAAAGTGCTTGGCAGAATGGATGTTTGGCTCGAAAGATGCGCTGATTCGTGTAGATATGAGCGAATATGGCGAAAAATACAGTGTGAGCCGTTTGGTAGGTGCTCCTCCGGGATACGTAGGATATGAAGAAGGCGGTCAACTCACCGAAAGAGTGAGACGTCACCCCTACTCGGTAATCTTGCTCGATGAAATAGAGAAAGCGCACCCTGACGTGTTTAATACCCTGCTCCAGGTTATGGACGAAGGTAGACTCACAGACGGTAATGGCACCACCGTTGACTTCCGCAACACCATTATCATTTTGACCTCAAATAGTGGTACACGCCAATTACGTGAGTTTGGCAATGGTATGGGTTTTGAGCGTGTAACGGGCGAACTTTCAGAACAAGCAGCCGAGAGCATCATTCTAAAAGTGCTTCGAAAACAGTTTGCTCCAGAGTTCTTGAACCGATTGGACGATATCATTATGTTCAATCCGCTCAACAAGACGAATGCGTTGCATATTCTTGATTTGGAACTCGACATTTTGAAGCAACGTTTGCTTGAAAACGGATATAAACTTTCACTTAAAGAAGGTGTGCGTGAATTCTTGGTAAACAAGGGTTTCGACGCACAATATGGTGCTCGTTCGCTGAAACGTGCCATCCAACACCATCTTGAAGATACGCTCTGCGACTACATGATGGAACACCCCGAACAAAAGACCTTTGAAGTGGAGGTAGAAAACGAGAAACTAAGGGTTGTGACCTCAAATGAGTAAACAACTTCATCATAAAAATAGAAACAATAAAAACAGATTATAATGGAATTTATTAAGACAGCCATACCCGATGTTTGGATTTTAGAACCTAAGGTATTTGAAGATGCTCGCGGTTATTTTATGGAAACATGGCGCGAAGAAGACTTTAATCGTGGTGTAGGCAAAGAAGTACACTTTGTGCAAGACAACCAATCTATGTCATCAAAAGGTGTGCTCCGCGGTTTGCATTATCAAAAAGGTGAGGCTTCGCAAGCTAAACTCGTGAGAGTACTTCAAGGCACCGTGGTTGACGTGGCTGTAGACTTGCGCAAGGACTCACCCACCTTTGGCAAGCATGTAATGGTGGAATTGTCGGCTGAAAACAAGCGTCAGCTTTTCATCCCAAGAGGTTTTGCACATGGTTTTCAGGTATTGAGCGAAACAGCTGTCTTTACTTATAAGGTGGACAATCGCTATGCTCCCGAGGCAGAATGCTCTATCCACTATAACGACGAAGATTTGGCTTTGGAATGGCCCTTGAGCGGTGATGACGTGATTTTGAGCGAAAAAGACTTGAAACACGCCGTTAGCTTTAAGGAAGCTGAAAAATTCTAATGCGCATAAATCTTCCCCTAACAGAATCTTTTAGGGAGTGTTCTATAAGAAAATTCTAGAACACTCCACTAAATTAAATCTTTACTATTATTGATTTTAAAGCTCCAATTATAAATAATAAATGAAGCATATCAGAAACTTTTGCATCATTGCCCATATTGACCACGGAAAAAGTACTTTGGCTGACCGACTGCTTGAACATACGCAGACTATAAAGGTAACAGAAGGTCAAATGCTCGACGATATGGACCTTGAACGTGAACGCGGTATAACCATTAAGAGCCACGCCATCCAAATGGAATATAAGATGGACGGCGAAACGTATAAGCTCAACTTGATTGACACACCGGGACACGTTGACTTTGCTTACGAAGTGTCACGCAGTATTGCAGCTTGCGAAGGATGCTTGCTGTTGGTTGACTCTACGCAGGGCGTACAGGCACAGACCATCTCGAACCTCTACATGGCGATAGAGCACAATCTTGAAATTATACCCGTACTGAGCAAATGTGACATGGTGAACTCTATGCCCGAAGAGGTAGAAGACGAAATCATCGATTTGTTAGGCTGCAAAAGAGAAGATATTATACGTGCTTCAGGAAAAACAGGCGAAGGCGTAGAAGATATTCTAAGAGCCGTTATTGAACGTATTCCTGCTCCCGAGGGCGATGACAAAGCACCATTACAAGCCTTGATCTTCGACTCGGTGTTTAATCCGTTTAGAGGTATTATTGCCTATTTTAAAATTGTAAACGGATCTATCCATAAGGACGAGGACGTTATCTTTGTGAACACGAAGAAAAGATACCATGCTGATGAAATCGGTGTGCTAAAGATGGATCTTTGTCCGTGCAAGGAGTTGAAATGTGGCGATGTTGGTTACATTGTCAGCGGTATTAAAACAGCAACCGAAGTAAAGGTAGGTGACACCATCACCAGTGTTGAAACGCCTTGCGACAAAGCGATTGACGGCTTTGAAGAGGTTAAGCCGATGGTGTTTGCAGGTGTTTATCCCATTGAAACAGAAGACTTTGAACAGCTACGTGCTAGTTTAGAGAAATTGCAGTTGAACGATGCTTCGCTGACTTTCCAACCTGAATCGTCGGTAGCATTGGGCTTTGGTTTTAGATGTGGTTTCTTGGGCTTGCTCCACATGGAGATTGTGCAAGAACGCTTGGACCGTGAGTTTAACATGAACGTGATTACCACTGTGCCGAACGTAAGCTATAACATCTACGACAAGCATGGTGAAATGAAAGAGGTGCATAACCCTGCGGGTATGCCCGACCAAACGGAAATAGACCACATTGAAGAACCTTACATCAGGGCTTCTATTATTACACGTACCGAATACATCGGCAATATCATGACGCTTTGTTTGGGTAAACGCGGCGAATTGATTAAACAAGAATATGTGTCGGGCGACCGTGTAGAACTTTACTATGATATGCCTTTGGCTGAAATCGTGATTGACTTTTACGACAAGTTGAAGAGTATTTCTAAGGGCTATGCTTCGTTTGACTATCATCCTATTGGTTTCCGCCCCTCGAAGTTGGTGAAGATGGACATTCTGCTGAATGGTGAACCCGTTGACGCACTGTCGACATTGACCCACGTGGACAATGCTGTTTACTTTGGACGTCGTATGTGCGAGAAGCTAAAGGAACTTTTGCCACGTCAGCAATTTGACATTGCAATTCAGGCTGCGATTGGTGCCAAGATTATTGCACGTGAAACCGTAAAGCAGGTGCGTAAAGACGTGACTGCCAAGTGTTATGGCGGTGACATTAGTCGTAAACGTAAGTTGCTTGAAAAACAGAAACGTGGTAAGAAGCGTATGAAGGAAATTGGCAATGTGCAAGTGCCACAAAAGGCTTTCTTGGCAGTGCTGAAGTTAGATTAAGGGAACAATCCAACCTTAACTCCCCCTTCTCTTCTTATTACGAAGTTAAAGAAGTCGTCTAAACTTCGTCAAAAAAGTTTAGACAACTTCAAAATATATACCCCACAAAAATCAAGATTATGCTCATTGATTTGCAAAACGTATCGTTGCGCCATGACGACCATCCAATTCTTGATGGCGTAAACTTTCATGTTGACGACAACGACTTTATATATATCGTTGGCAAAGTAGGTAGCGGAAAAAGTTCGCTGCTCAAAGCTCTTTATGGCGAATTGCCACTGGCTGGTGGCAAAGGAAATGTATTGAATTTCGATTTGGCAAAGCTGAAAAGAAAACATATTCCGCAATTAAGACGTCAATTGGGCATTATCTTTCAAGATTTCCAATTAATGCACGAACTTACTGTAGGTGGTAACCTCGACTTTGTGTTGAAAGCTACAGGATGGAAAAAGAAAAATCGTCCAGAACGCATTAAGCAGGTGCTCGACATGGTGGGGTTGTACGAAAAAGTAAATAATTTTCCACACGAATTGTCGGGTGGCGAGCAACAGCGTGTGTGCATTGCTCGTGCTTTGTTAAACCAACCCAAAATTATCTTGGCGGATGAGCCGATTGGAAATTTAGACCCTGAAACAAGCAGACACATTATGCGCATCTTACAAATGGTACGCGAACAAGGCAACGCTGTGGTAATGGTGACACACAATATGAGTTTGCTTTCTGAATTTCCTGGTATTGTATACCGCTGCGAAAATGGAGCAATTACCGAAGCCACAAACGACTATAACTCGCCCATGGAAGTGACTGAGTTAGATTAATGTGTGCGAAGTTTTATCAATATAGAAAAATTTGTCTGTTATGAAAATATTAAAATTTGGTGGCACCTCAGTAGGTTCACCGCAAAGAATGAAGAATGTTTGCCAACTTATTACAGATGGTGAACACAAAATTGTAGTATTGTCTGCCATGTCGGGCACTACGAACTCATTGGTCGAAATTGCTGACTACATTAAAAAGCGTAACCCTGAGGCTGCTAATAGTGTGATTAACAAGTTGCACAATGTATATAAGCAGCACGTGGCTGAACTCTTTGCAAAAGAGGAGAACGTAAAAAAGACCAACGACTTGCTCCATGAGATTTTTATGCACTTGCATACACTCACTATGGAGGAGTACTCAGACAAACTTGAAAAAGAAATCTTAGCACAGGGTGAGTTGATGAGCACCAATATGGTGACAAACTACCTTAAAGAGACAGGCGTAAAGGTGGCTTTGCTTCCTGCACTCGACTATATGCGTACTGATGCAAATGGTGAACCCGATTCACCCTACATCAAAGAGCACCTTAATGAGGTTTTAAAGAAGACGGGAGCCTTTGACCTTTATATCACTCAGGGTTTTATTTGCCGCAACAATAAGGGCGACATCGACAACTTGCAACGTGGTGGTTCAGACTACACTGCTTGTTTGATTGGTGCAGTGCTCCGTGCTGAAGAAATCCAAATTTGGACGGATATTGACGGTATGCACAACAACGACCCGCGCTTTGTGCCTAACACAACGCCCGTGCGTCAACTTAACTTTGAAGAGGCTGCAGAATTGGCATATTTTGGTGCTAAAATTTTACATCCTACATGTATCCAACCAGCTCACTATGCGGGTGTGCCCGTGCGTTTGCTCAATACCATGGACCCCGCAGCACCTGGTACCATCATCAACGATAAGATGGAAAAAGGTAAGATTAAAGCGGTGGCAGCCAAAGATAACATCACTGCAATTAAGATTGTGTCTTCGCGCATGTTGTTAGCTACTGGTTTCTTACACAAACTCTTTGAGACTTTTGAAGTGAACCACACACCCGTGGACATGGTTACCACAAGCGAGGTAGGTGTGACATTGACTATCGACAATAACGCACACTTGGCTAACATTGTGGAAGAACTCAAGAAATATGGTACCGTAAGCATTGACGAGAATATGTGTATCATCTGTGTAGTGGGTGATTTGCGTTGGGGCAATGTGGGCTACGAAACCCTTGTAACTGAAGCTTTGGCTGATATTCCCGTCAGAATGATTGCATACGGTGGTAGCAACCATAACATCTCGTTCTTGGTACGCGAGGAGGACAAGAAAGCTGCTCTCTGCGCATTGAGCGAGAAATTGTTTAACAACAAAGAAGGAAAATAATACGCACTGAATAGAAAAGACGAAAGTTGGATTATTAATGCAACCTGGATGTTCATAAGTTGTTTATGGATTTATACGTTGCTAAACGCTCCATCTTCCGTCTTTTCTGTTCGTTTTAAATAGACTTACTAAACATGACTATTTTTCCGACACAAAGATTTGCGGAGTTAGAGACTCCGTTTTACTACTACGACATGGATGTGCTTGGAGAGACCCTCCAAACCATTAAAGAACTCATAGCCCCCCACCCTAACTATCACGTGCACTATGCAATTAAGGCGAATGCGAATCCACGTATTATGCAAACCATTGCACAAGCTGGTTTAGGTGCCGACTGTGTATCGGGAGGTGAAGTGGAAGCTGCACACAATGCAGGTTTCGCTGGCAAAGACATTGTATTTGCTGGGGTTGGTAAAAGCGATCGCGAAATAATCAATGCGCTCAACATTGGCATTCACAATTTTAATGTAGAGAGCATTGCCGAACTTGAAGTGATTAACGAATTGGCTCACAACTTGGGTAAGAAGGCAAAAGTTTGCTTTAGAATCAACCCGAACGTAGATGCTCACACACATGCAAAAATCACTACCGGACTAAACGAAAACAAATTTGGCATTGCCATGGAGGATATGATTCCTGCCATTCGCGAAGCACAAAAAATGGATTCGGTAGAATATATTGGTTTGCACTTCCACATTGGTAGTCAAATTCTTGACTTATCGGTTTACGTGGCATTGTGCGAACGTATCAATCAACTTCAAGATGATCTTGAAACCAACGGCATTCAAACAAAAAATATCAATGTAGGTGGTGGTTTGGGCATTGACTACGACATGCCCGACACACATCCAATTCCTAATTTTGAGGAGTACTTCAAAATTTTTACCGATAATTTGAAGTTGCGCGATGGACAACAGCTACACTTTGAATTGGGTCGTAGCATTGTGGCACAATGTGGTTCATTGATTGCCCGTACACTCTACATTAAGCAAGGCCACACTAAGCGCTTTGTCATTGTGGATGCTGGTTTCACAGAATTGGTACGTCCGGCCATGTATGGTGCGCACCATCACACAGAAAACTTGTCGGTTACAGACAAAACACGTACTACAAAATATGACGTAGTAGGTCCTATTTGCGAAAGCAGCGATGTTTTTAGCACCGACGAATTGCTACCTGTTACGAAACGTGGCGACCTCATTGCTTTCCGCTCAGCAGGTGCCTATGGCGAAGTAATGGCATCAACTTATAACTGCCGTCCGTTGCCTAAAAGTTATTTTAGCAAATAACAAATATTGACGGACTATAAAACAATTATGGTTCTAAGAATGCGAAAATTTACATTTTTAGAGCCATAATTGTTTTGTAAAGTATCATGTAAATTAAAAAATGCTATCCATGAAAAGACAACGCGCTAATGCGTAACGATGAAGAAAGCAAACGACACTGATCTCTTTTTTTAAAAACTACTTGCGAATATCGATAGATTTTACGAATATTGCATAAAAATTATGCATCTTTGAAACAGTTTGAGTAGAATATCTTCACTAACATGTTAATAATCAAAATGATGCACACTTTTTAGTTCAAATTTTTTCATAACCTAAAATTCGCCTACGGCTGAGAAATTGAAAATGGCAAAGAGCAAGAAAAACCTTTCTTTCCTTATCATGACGCTCTTTTGCAGTTCTTTGGCTCATGCGCAAAACCATGTTCCTGCAGAACGGAAAGATTCCATTGATAATGGAAATTACACATTTAAGGAATTGAGAGAACACTCCAACAAAGGGGCTGCAAACAATGCCCTTGATGTGTTAAGCGGTCAAGCTGCTGGTGTCAATGTTACATCAAATGGTCTTGATCGAATGGCTATGCTTAACAGTGTACGTGTACGTGGCACAACCTCTATTATTGGAGGTAACGACCCTTTGGTCTTAATTGATGGGGTTACATCTGACGTGCTTACACTTTCAACAATCTACCCTGCTGACATCGAAAGTTTTCGCATATTGAAAAATGCAGCAGAAACCGCCATGTATGGTTCACGGGGTGCTTCGGGTGTGATTGAAGTAAAAACTAAAAAAGGAACTGGACGTGGCTTCCAAATATCTTATGAAGGGAACGTTGGGTTCGAACAGATGTACAAGCACCTTGACATGCTCAATGCTGCAGAATATGTTGCTACTGCAAAAGCTTTAGGCATCTATTGCAATAACGGAGGTTATAATACCGATTTCTATAAAGTTATTACTCGCACGGGGCTTGTTAACAATCACTATCTTGCATTCAGTGGGGGTACTCCTCAATCAAACTATCGTGCCTCATTCGGAGTAATTGACCATAACACGATTATCAAAAAGAAAGATTATGGTGTTTTTGTAGCCAAGCTCGATGTGACACAAAAAGCCTTCAATGACAAACTAACGGGAGATTTTGGCGTTTTTGGTTCATCATTCAAAAACCATGATATTTTTGACACACAGATGCTGTTTTATTCTGCTGCTTGCCAAAACCCAACATTCCCTGCAGGTACAGACAAAAACGGCAACTGGATAAAAAACGAATCTGCCACATACATCAATCCTCCTGCTATTTTGCTTGAAGAAAAGAAGGACTCAAAGGATATGAACTTTGATGCTCACATCAAGCTGAGCTATGACTTTAATTCTAATTGGCGAATCAGCACTTTTGGTTCTTACTTGTATAGCTCTACTGAAAACGGACAATTCTGTCCTACATGGGTATGGGCACAAGGCAATGTGTATCGTGGTGAGTTTAAAAAGGAAGAATGGCTCGGTAATGTGGCTGTGAACTTTAACAAAAAATTTGGTATACACGCAATCTCCGCCGAGGCGAGCAGTGAGTATCGCAAGTTAAATAAATCTGCCTTTTGGGTATACGCCAAAGGTATTCCTACTAACGATTTTCATTACGACAACATCGGAGCTACGGCTTCACGTCCCTATGGTGGCACTGAAAGTACATACGAAGACCAAGCACTGGCTTCTGTAATGGGAAGCATAACCTATGAGTTGCTCAATAAATATGTGTTCTCTGTGAATGCACGTAGCGATGGTTCGTCTATGGTTGGAAATAACAACAGATGGGGCTTTTTCCCTTCTGTGTCTTTTACGTGGGACTTAAAGAAGGAACGTTTCCTTGCCCATATAAAGCCATTATCACTTCTCAAAATCCGTTCTAGTTTAGGACAAGCTGGTAACCTTGGGGGCATTTCTGCCTACACCACAATGAACACGGCAAGACAAACAGGAATTGTACCTATCAAGAGCTCGCCTACGGTAACACTCGGAATGGTGAAGAACAATAATCCTGATTTAAAGTGGGAGACTAAAACTACTTTTAATATCGGTGCAGATGTGGGCTTTTTCGACAACCGAATTATGTTTACCGCCGAATATTATTATTCAAGGACATCCGACATGCTTTATGCATATGAAGTGCCTGTGCCTCCATTTGCCTACAATACGCTTTTAGCAAACATTGGTGCCATGTCGAATCGTGGTTTTGAGTTCGGATTATCTATGCAACCTATTAGCAAAAAAGACATGGAATTGAACTTTAACATGAACCTGTCTTTTCAAAGCAACAAACTGATTTCGCTTAGTGGAGAGTATAAGGGAATGAATATGTCGGCGGCTAATATCACTGCCATTGGTTCGTTAAATGGTGCAGGACAAAATGGTGGCGACAACAATGTGGTTTATCAAATCGTAGGACAACCACTTGGGGTGTTCTATCTGCCACACTGCAACGGACTCATAAAGAACAATGATGGTAGCTACTCTTACAATATTCAAGACCTTGACAATAACGGCAAAGTTGATTTGAGTGATGGCGGAGACAGATACATAGCTGGACAAGCAACACCAAAGGTAACCCTGGGCTCAAACATCAGCTTTAGATATAAGGACTTTTACATCGCCCTTCAGATGAATGGAGCTTTTGGACATAAAATATTCAATGGAACAGGATTGGCTTTTACAAATATGACCAGCTTTCCTGACTATAACGTGTTGAAAGATGCTCCGAAGAAAAATATCATGGACCAACGTGTTTCTGACTATTGGCTTGAAAAGGGAAATTATTTAAACTTCGAACACCTGACAATCGGCTATAATGTGCCTTTGAAAAAAAACGTAATCCGCTCTTTGCGCATATCATGCAACATCAGCAATCTTGGCACCATTACCGGATATAAAGGGTTAACACCCATGATCAATAGCTATGTAATGAACAGCACTATGGGTATTGATGACAAACGAACCTATCCGTTGTATCGTACTTATTCATTAGGGCTGAGTGTACAATTCTAAACATAATCTAGCATGAGAACGTTTATTAAATACATATTGGCAGTGTCAATGATGTTTTGTTGCTGGGCTTGCCTAGACGAACATCCCAAAGACCAACTCGACCAAGAGGCTATTTATAATAATGCCGATAACATATACAAAAATGCGGTTGCTTCATTATACAACTACATCGGGAGTAATCAGGAGTCAGAAGGACTTCAAGGTACTTGCCGTGGCATTTACGACTATAATACGCTAACTACCGACGAAGCAATGAATCCTATACGCGGAGGCGACTGGTATGACGGCGGATTGTGGGAGAATATGTATAAGCACACATGGAATGCCAATGACATGTATCTATATAATGTATGGAAATACTTGTTCAAGGTAATTGTTCTGTCCAACCAATCACTTTCGGTCATTGATAGTCATAAGCAACTTCTCACAGCAGAGCAAGCCGAAAACTATAAGGCTGAAGTAAGAGCTGTGCGTGCCTTATTCTATTATTATGCAATGGATATGTTTGGACGAATACCTATCATGACAGCATACGATGTGAAACCAAACCAAGTCGTGCAAAGTGAAAGAAGCGAAGTTTTTAAATTTATTGTAGAAGAGTTACAAGAGGTGGCTCCACAACTTGCTGACAAACACGCCAATAAAGAAGGGGACTATTATGGACGAATAACACGCCCTGTAGTGAACTTTCTACTTGCTAAATTAGCTTTGAACGCAGAAATCTATGCTGACGACGATTGGACGGATGAAAAGAAGTTGGATGGCAAGGATATTTTCTTCACTGTCAATGGCAATAAATTAAATGCTTGGCAAACCTGTGTTTGGTATTGCGACCAATTGACGCAAGAAGGTTATGAACTGGAAACCAATTATGCATCGAATTTCTCTGTTCACAATGAAAACTCTAAAGAAAACATTTTTACGATTCCTTTAGATAAAAATTTATACTTAAACGAATATCATTATCTGTTTCGCTCACGCCATTACAAACATGGTGGAGCCTATGGTGGTTCATCAGAGAATGGTACTTGTGCCACGGTTTCAACTGTTAAGGCATATGGCTATGGTACAGACCATGTAGACAATAGATTTAAAACCAATTTCTATGCCGACACGGTGTTTGTAGATGGCAAAAAAATCTATTTAGACAATGGTAAACCATTGGTATATATGCCATTAGAACTCAAACTGAATCTTAGCGATAGCCCTTACAAACAAACGGCTGGAGCAAGGGTAGGAAAATACGAAGTTGACAGAACGGCATACTCTGATGGCAAGCAAGTTGACAATGATATTGTTCTATTTAGATATGGCGATGCCTTGCTGATGAAGGCTGAAGCAAAAGTCCGTAATGGTGAAGATGGTTCAATAGAACTGAATGCCATAAGAGACAGAGTAGGTATGCCACATGTAGAATCCACCTTGAACAATATTCTTAAAGAACGACTCTTAGAATTGGTTTGGGAAGGTTGGAGAAGACAAGATCTTATCCGATTCGGGAAATATACAAAAGCATACGACCAAAGGATTCCCATAGAAAATGAGAATACAGGCTTTACAACAGTCTTCCCAATACCGCAGAAATGCCTAGACTTAAATAAGAATTTAAAACAAAATAAAGGCTACAAATAAATCTGCTTAACAGCCTCGTAAATCAACGAAAATTCTTGTGCTTTATAAGTATACATCACACGAGTGGAAAATTACTTATATCGCCTCATATCACATTCAAAAAATCGCTGCGCAAGGTGAACGTGCTCCACGCACTTCTCTCTTGCACAGCGAATTTTTTTATACGGTACCTTTTATAAAGAAACATCAAAAATCAATCTGCAAACCATCATACGCCAAGTGTACATGCGCAGGGAGCTCGGCTTCTACTTCATCGTGAAGCCCCATGCTATGCCCCATGTGAACTAAATATGCCACTTTAGGATTCACCCTGGCTATTACAGAAAGAGCCTCATCCAAAGTTTGATGTGAATGATGATGAGTTTTTCTTAATGCATTGATAACCAACACATCTATATCTGCAAGTTTAAGCAATTCTTCATCCGATATGCTGCTCATATCTGTGATATAGCCCAACTTACCTATGCGATAACCAAAGATAGGCAGTTTGTCGTGCATCACCTCAATAGGTTGTATGTCAATACCTTCAAAATGTAAGGTCTCCGTTTTCAACAATGTGTGCAAATTCAGTTGAGGCACACCCGGATATTTATCTGTCGCAAAACAATAAGGAAGACGTTGCTTTAAGTTTTTAGCGCAAATAGAATCGGCATAAATATCTACGGCATGTTCAAAAGAGAAAGGGCGCAAATCATCAATACCTCCCACATGATCGTAATGTTCGTGTGTCAACAACAATAAATCAATAGGAGCAAAAGGGATAGAAAGCATCTGACTTCTAAAGTCTGGACCGCAATCTATCAGTATGCGTTTACCATTCTCTAACGTAACAATCGCCGAAGTGCGCAACCGCTTGTCTTTGTGATTAGACGAAGTACACACCTTACACGTACAACCTATTTGCGGTACACCTGTGCTGGTGCCCGTTCCTAAAAAAGTCAGTTTAGCCATGAGTTTGAATTTGCGTCTTCAATGAATGTGTTATTCAAAGAAATTACCTTCTCAATGAAATGATTACTCAATAAAATTGGCTTCTGGATGAATATCAATGCCAAATTTTGCTTTTACATCCTTACGCACGGCATTACTCAAATCAACAATTTCTTGACCTGTAGCACCACCCAAATTAACCAAAACAAGCGCTTGCTTGCTATATACACCCGCACGACCAAGACGCTTGCCTTTCCACCCACACTGTTCTATCATCCATCCAGCAGGAATTTTCACCCCATTAGGCATAAGGTAATGCGGCATTTCGGGATATTCTTTAAGAAGGTTTTCAAAGGTTGCTTCGTCTACCACCGGATTCATAAAGAAAGAACCTGCACTACCAATGTCTTTAGGGTCGGGCAATTTACTTTTACGCACCTCTGTCACAATGTCGCGCAACATCTGAGCGGTTAAATTCTTCGGGGCAATGCCACGTGTAGATAGCTCACGCTTAACGGCAGCATAGTCAAGATCAGGATTAAAGTTTAAAGACAAACGATAAACTACATGGGTCACAATGCACTTGCCACGAAGGGCATGCTTAAAAATGCTGCTACGATAAGCATATTCACACTGCGCATTGGTAAGTACCTTCATTTCGCCCGTAGCCACATCAAGCACTTCTACTTCTTCAATATACTGGCAAGCCTCAACCCCATAAGCACCAATATTCTGTACGGCACTGGCACCCACCTCACCTGGAATATAGGAGAGATTTTCGAGTCCAAAATAATTATGGCGCACACAATAGCCTACGAAATCGTCCCAAACATAGCCAGAACCTACACGTAGCCATATATGTTGCTCATCTTGTTTCACGACTTCACAATCCGTGATCTTAGAATGAAGAACAATGCCTTCATAGTCTTTTACAAAAAGCAAATTACTGCCTGCACCTATTTGTAACCACTTGTGGTTTTGCAATAAAGGCAGCATGCTGCGTAGCTCGTCTACACTGCTATATTCTTTAAAATCGCGGCACTTTGCATCAATGCCAAAAGTATTGTGTTGAAGAAGAGAATGCATCATACAAAATATTAAGATAAGCTATAAAATCAGTTTTCAAGACGTTCAAGAATCCAAGTTTTTCCCTTGCGCACAAAGGTCAGCGAACATCCCATACCGCCCGATTGACTACATATCATCAAAACACGACGACGCGCATCACCATAACTCTGTCCATAGTTTATATTGGTAATGGTGCCTGTGGGTAATTCCGGACGATAGTCAGGCCATTGTTCTACATCCAGCAAGCCCTCAATGTTTTTAAAATTGTCAAAATCGTAGGTCTTAAATTGGAAGGGATTTGAGATGTGTTGTTTCTGGAACCGTTTGTTTGATGAGAACTGACGATAGAACTCATAGAAATCACTATTGATGTTTTCACTCAAATCGTGCTGATTGATCTCTACAAGCATCCATTGTCCCTCTTTTTTCTCGAACTTATATTGCTTTACTCGGTGTGTGTTCAAATAAACCCACTCCACCGTGGTTTGGCGCAACGAAGTGTCTTTCTCGGCTTTAATAGAGCGCGCATTGTCAAATATAATGGTATAAACATCTTTTTTGCGATAAAGTGGGTCGAATTTCCACGACCCTTTAGCAATAGGATGGTTTACACCGTCTATCATATTGACCAAAGGAAACTGAATGCGTTCACGCTGGAAACGCGAATTACGCATAAACGAATAAATAAAATCGTCAAAAAGCCCATCGGCGGCCTTAGAGGGAGCAGGCAAGCTATCAGTTTCGCTGCTATCGGGGGCAACAGCCAAGCTATCATTGTCCTCAACGGTCACTTCTGTTTTCTTTCCGCCACGGCACGAAGCCAAAATCAACACTGCACAAAAGCAATAAATGAGACCTTTCATTGTAAATAATGTATTTTTAGGCAACAAATGTAAGGCTTTTCTTCGTAAGAGTAACATATTTGCGAAGAAATATTTATCTTTGCACGTAAAAATAAGCAATATCGCAATGTTGACAGATAAAATTCAATCATTACTTAGCGAAGTTTCTAACCTTCAGGCCGCTGACGCAAAGGCTCTTGAAGAACTCCGCATCAAGTATCTTAGCAAAAAAGGTATCGTTAATGAACTCATGGGCGAATTCCGTACGGTCGCTGCCGACCAAAAACGTGAAATCGGTATGAAGCTTAACGAACTCAAAACCGCATTACAAAACAAGTTGAACGAATTACGTGAAGGACTTGCTACGAAAGAAGACGACCACTCTGACCTCGACCTTACACGCACGCCCTACCCCATCACTTTGGGCACACGTCATCCGCTTTCAATTGTAAAGAACGAGATTATCGACATCTTCTCACGTTTAGGTTTCTCTATCGCTGATGGTCCCGAAGTTGAAGACGATTGGCATGTATTCTCATCGCTCAACTTCGCCGAAGACCACCCTGCACGCGATATGCAAGATACTTTCTTCGTTGAACAGCACCCCGACATCGTATTACGTACACACACCAGTTCGGTACAAAGCCGCGTAATGGAAAATTCTAAACCTCCTATCCGTGTGCTCTGCCCTGGTCGTGTATACCGCAACGAAGCGATCTCTGCACGTGCTCACTGCTTCTTCCACCAAGTTGAAGGTTTATACATCGATAAAGACGTTAGCTTTACCGACTTGAAGCAGGTGCTCCTTACCTTTGCACGCGAAATGTTTGGTCCCGACACAAAAATTCGTCTTCGTCCCTCATACTTCCCATTTACTGAACCTAGCGCCGAGATGGACATCTCATGCAACATCTGTGGTGGCAAAGGTTGTGCCTTCTGCAAGCAAACAGGATGGGTTGAAATTTTGGGCTGTGGTATGGTAGACCCCAACGTGCTCGAGGCTAACGGCATTGATAGCAAAATCTACAAGGGCTATGCCTTTGGTATGGGTGTAGAACGTATCACCAACTTAAAATATCAGGTTAAGGACTTGCGCTTGTTCTCTGAGAACGACGTACGCTTCCTTGACGAGTTCACTTCTGCGAACTAAGACATATAAAAAATATAAAAGAGTGCAAGGATACACGTCATCGTGCGTTTATCCTTGCATTTTTTTCTAGCGCGTTACTTATTATGTTCATCACAAACTTCCGACACACCATAGCCCTCTTGCTAAATAACCTGGGATTTAATAACGACTGGAGTGGTCGACTGTCACAAATACTCGTTGTGGCATTGTTGCTATTAGCCCTATGTTTTATGGCGTCACTCTTCAAGCGTTATCTCATACCCATCATATTGAAGATTGTTGAAAAAACCGAAACAAAATGGGATGACTACCTAATTAACGAACCCGTGCTAAAAGCAGTATGCCAACTACTACCCAGCGTAGTCATATACATGCTTTTGCCCTTTTGTTACGATAGCGATCATGCCACAACCTACATTGTAATATCGCGCATATTGCAAGCCTATATAACCATTTGCGCCACACTTTTGGTCACTGCCTTCCTTAAAAATCTTTCTACCGCTATGGTCGAACAAATGGAAGAACACCATTTAATGGGCATCTTGCAATTTCTGCGTCTACTAGCTTTCTTCTTAGGCGGAATTGTGGTTGTATCCCAATTATTTGGCTACAACCCTTTGCATGTAGTCACCGGTCTTGGTGCTGCTGCCACTGTGCTATTGTTAATATTTAAGGATTCCATCATGGGCTTAGTCGCAGGCATACAACTTTCGCTCAATAAAATGGTAAAAGTAGGCGACTGGATAACCATCAAAAAGTTAGACATAAACGGATGGGTTGAAGAAATATCCCTCACCACTGTCAAGGTGCGCAATTTTGACAACACCATTTCAACCGTTCCGCCCTACACCCTGGTGAGTGATGCTTTTCAAAACTGGGACGCAATGGCACAGAAAGGCGCACGACGTGTAAAACGTGCCTTATTGGTGGATGTACAGAGCATTCGTTTTGTAAGTCCAGCAGAATGCAAAGAACTTGAACAAGAAGGCTTTATCAACCCCGACGACGTAAGCGAGCACGATGTGACCAACCTTACCCTATTCAGACACTATCTAACCAAAGCCTTTAAAAAGGATAAAGACATTGTGCAAGACCAATGGATTTTGGTACGCCAACTCGACCCTACGCCCAATGGTATACCTCTTGAAATTTGGTTCTACACCCAAAACACAGAGTTTGTGAAATTCGAGGACATTGCTTCAAGCAAAATCGAAACCATCATTGCCACACTCCCTGCATTCCACTTACGACTGTTCCAGTCGCCTACAGGACACGACATACGTTCATACACTTCGCCCAAGGCATAATACGTGCAACGCTATTTAATGTCTAAAAAGTTGAGAACTATATGAATATGTTCGGTTATTTTGAGTAAATTTGCACGCGAAAAAGTAGCATAACTGTCTTTTTTAGGGATAATTCAATCTCACGAAACATAAAAACAACAGATAAAAAAATGGAAGATCAAAATCAAATGAACGGCAACGGAATGGCTACACCCAACCCACAAAATGCCTCAGTGAATCCCAACAATAACAATGGGGCTTACAACAATATGCCTTCTCAAACGCCCAATAAAAAGAGCAAAACTCCCCTAATTATTACCATCATCGTGGTAGTATTGTTGCTTATCGGTGGAGGTGTCTACTTCTACGTTTCAAACAATGCCGCCCACGAAGAGGAAATGGCTTACGAAGTGCTTGAAAATAACAACAACCCGCAAGACTACGAAGACTTTTTACAAAATTACCCCAATAGCGAACATGCCGACGAAGTAAGAAGCCGATTGCAAAAGTTGCAAGACATGCTTTCTAAGTGGAATAGCATCGCACTCTCAGACGATGTAAACGATTTCGTCAACTTTAAAGAACAATTTACCGATCCACAATATTGCCGTTTGTGCGACATCAAAATCGACTCGCTCGACTTTATCACAGCACAACGCGTAAACACGCCCGAAGCTTTCCAGCGTTATCTCGACAATCACCCCGACGGACGCTATGCCTCAGAAGCCTCGGTAGCACAAGGCAGTTTGCGCGAACAAGAAGTAACAGAAACCGATCGTGAGCAAATCACCGAAGTACTGACAGACTTCTTCAATGGCTTTGCCAATCGCGACGAAAGCAAAATCTGCGCCAACATCTCGTCTACCATGACCACCTTCTTGCACCAACACAATGCTACAAAAGCCGACGTATTGAGCAAAATCAACGCCATGTTCAACGACCACATTCAAGGTTGTCAGTTCAACGTAAACCGCGACATACAAATCACACGCAAAAACGATAGCAGTGGCAATGCCATGTTCAACGTAACCTTTACCGTCGACCAACACATTAGCCGCGACAACGAGGGCAAAACCTTTGGACAATACAAGTGCGTAGCCGCAATGAATGCCCAAATGCTCATCACCTCATTGACAATGCAAGAAATTTCACAACAGTAACCACAAATACAATCACACTTATGTTGACAATCAACTCTTACGAAGAATTTGAAAAATACCTTGGTCAAGAACTCGGAAAGTCTGAATGGCTCGAAGTAGACCAAAATCGTATTAACGCTTTTGCTGATGCTACACTCGACCACCAGTGGATTCACGTAGACACAGAAAAAGCCAAAGAAGGTCCCTTCGGTCAGACCATCGTACATGGCTACCTCACCCTCTCATTGCTCCCCTACATGTGGGAACAAATCATCAAGGTGAACAACCTAAAGATGATGGTAAACTACGGCATGGACAAAATGAAGTTTGGACAAGCCGTTTTGAGTGGACAGAGCATACGCCTCGTCACCACCTTACACAGCATTGCCAACCTTCGTGGCATCTGCAAGGTAGAAATTAAATTCACTATCGAAATCAAGGATCAAAAGAAACCTGCCCTTACTGGTATAGCTACATTCTTGTACCACTTTAACTAATTCTTTTAGGCGTACTTAAGATTAACATCTAAAGCAACTTTACAAATAACGAATGTGTGAATGAGCCAATACCTTCTGTAATATACAACAACAGAGCTTGCTCATTAGCACATTCGTTTTTCGTTTTCTTATAAATCATGGATACATACATCACCCTAAAATCTTCGGCTGAAACCCAACTGACAGAGAAACGCTCACGCTTTTTGGCATTTGCACTACATGCTGACACTGAGGAAGAAGCTAAAGCAATTGTGGCAACCTACAAAAAGAAATATTACGACGCCCGACATGTATGTTATGCCTATGTATTAGGAAATGATGGTAAAACAACCCGAGCCAACGACGATGGCGAACCAAGTGGCACAGCAGGACGCCCTATATTAGGACAAATACAATCGCGCAACCTTACCTACACCGTGGGCATTGTGGTGCGCTATTTTGGAGGTGTAAAATTAGGAACAGGTCCCTTAGGCGTTGCTTATAAAACAGCCATTGGCGAAGCACTCGACGAGGCAGAAAAAGAAGAAAAAATCGTAACCGCCCAATTCCGTGTTTCGGTCCCTTATGCCGACGCCGATGTCGCCATGCGCTTTATCAAAGACCTTGGAGCAGAAATCATACAACGCGATTACGACGCACAAGGCACCATCCTCACAATCGATGTAAGGCTCGACGACGAACAAGTCCTTCGAGACAAACTCTCTAAAATTCTTTCCTTACGTTTCCCCGACGACCCTAAGAAGTAGGATGTCCCCCAAAAACGCAAAGCGAATATTAATGAAACAATTAATGGGCATTGATGGTAATTAATGTTCAAAAAAACGCGAAGCGAATAGTAGGAACTTGCAGCTACGCTGCTAGTTTTGTGAACATTAATTATCATTAATTCGGGGACATTAATTTCGAGACATTAATTTTTTTCTTGGCTAATAAAGGAAAGTATTAATGAAACAATTAATGGGCATTGATGGCAATTAATGTTCAAAAAAAACGCGAAGCGAATATTAATGTACAATGGTGGCAATTAATGTTCAAAAAAACCTTCCCCAATCATTAAACACCTTCTAAAAATGACACTATCCCCCTTAAACACCTCAAACATAGAAAAAGCCATTCACCTCTACGAAAGCGCATTCCCCAAAATAGAGCGTCGCGACACCCAAGCCTGGCAACGAATGTGGAAAGAAAATCCACAATTCCACATCCACGAAATACTACTTTCCGACAACACCTTTGCCGGCTTCATCTCATATTGGGATTTTTCAGAATTTGTTTATGTAGAACATTTTGCCACAATGCCCCATGTGCGCAACCAAGGCATCGGACGTAAAGTAATGGCTGCCCTACAACAAAAAATCAGCACACCCATCGTTTTAGAGGTAGAAGAACCAACCAACGAAATGGCTACCCGTCGCATAGGTTTTTATGAAAAACAAGGCTTCACAGTCATCCACAAAAACTATCTGCAACCGCCTTACCACGAAGGCTACAACTACTTCCCCCTGTTACTTATGGCAACCGATGAAGCGTATGCAAACAAAAATTTCGAACATATCGTATACCACCTCTACAAATATGTTTATGGGGTAAATCCAAAATAAATGCACGCTTTTTTCTGCGTTTCAAACAATATTTGTAATTTCGCACACAAATAAACAGCATTGTTATGCTCAACGAGCCATATTGCATACAAAAAAGCAAGATGTTTGTGGGCAAAACAACTCAAAAATAAAACAAAAATCATGTATAGAACAAACACATGCGGTGAGCTTCGCATTCAGCACGTAGGCCAAGAAGTCACTTTGGCTGGTTGGGTGCAGCGTAGCCGTAAAATGGGCGGCATGACCTTCATCGACCTGCGCGACCGCTACGGCATCACACAGCTCGTTTTCAATGAAGAAACCAATGCCGAACTCTGTGCACAGGCTAACAAGTTGGGCCGTGAATTCGTAATACAAGTTACTGGTACAGTTAACGAGCGTTATTCTAAAAACGACAAAATGCCCACAGGCGACATCGAAATCATCGTTAACACACTCAACGTACTCAACGAGTCGCTCACACCTCCCTTCACCATTGAACAGAACACCGATGGTGGCGACGACTTACGCATGAAGTATCGCTACCTCGACTTGCGCCGTGAAAACGTACGTGCCAATTTGGAACTTCGTCACAAGTTCTGCATTGCAGTGCGCAACTTCCTCGACTCAAAGGGCTTCCTCGAAATCGAAACCCCCATTCTCATTGGTTCTACCCCCGAGGGTGCTCGCGACTTCATTGTGCCTTCGCGCATGAATCCCGGTCAATTCTATGCATTGCCACAAAGTCCGCAAACACTCAAGCAATTACTCATGGTAGCAGGCATCGACCGCTACTTCCAAATTGCCAAATGTTTCCGCGACGAAGACCTGCGTGCCGACCGCCAGCCCGAGTTTACACAAATCGACTGCGAAATGTCGTTCGTCACACAAGACGACATCATCAACACCTTCGAGGAGATGGCAAAATACCTCTTCAAAGAAGTACGCGGTTACGACCTTGGCGACACCCCCTTCATCCGCATGCCATGGCACGAAGCCATGCGTCGTTTTGGTTCCGACAAACCCGATATGCGTTTCGGCATGGAGTTTGTTGAACTCATGGATACACTCAAAGGCACAGGCACATTTGGAGTATTCAACGATGCAGCCTATATTGGTGGTATCTGCGCCACTGGTTGCGGTTCATACACACGTAAGCAACTCGACCAACTCACCGACTTTGTCAAGTCACCGCAGATTGGCGCCAAAGGCCTTGTTCACGCCAAGGTCAATGAAGACGGCACAATAAAGAGCTCCGTCGACAAATTCTACACCCCCGAAGTGCTTGAACAACTCAAGCAAAAGATGGATGCCAAACCTGGCGACTTAATCCTCATCCTCTCAGGCGACGATGCCATGAAGACCCGCAAGCAACTTTGCGAATTGCGTCTTGAAATGGGCGAACGCTTAGGTTTGCGCGACAAGAACAAGTTCGCCTTACTTTGGGTAGTAGACTTCCCCATGTTCGAGTGGAGCGAAGAAGAAGGTCGTTTGCTCGCCATGCACCATCCTTTCACTGCCCCCCGCCCTCAAGACGTACCTTTGCTCGACACAGACCCCGCCTCAGTGCTTGCCGATGCCTACGACATGGTGTGCAATGGTGTTGAAGTGGGTGGTGGTTCTATCCGTATCCACGATGCAGTGCTTCAGGCAAAGATCTTCAAGGTACTCGGTTTCACTCCCGAACGTGCCCAAGAGCAATTTGGCTTCTTGATGAATGCCTTCAAGTATGGTGCACCCCCTCACGGAGGTTTGGCTTATGGTCTCGACCGTTGGGTATCAATCTTTGCCGGTCTCGACAGCATCCGCGACTGCATTGCCTTCCCCAAGAACAATTCAGGACGCGACGTCATGCTCGATGCACCCTCACGTGTCGACCAAAAGCAACTCGATGAATTGCTCATCGACATACGTCCCCTCGAAAAATAATCTCCACACATAAATTAATCCCCATTGCTCACTATCGAACAATGGGGATTAATTTTTAACCATCTAATCCTCACACAATCTCGTCAAACTGAAAAGGCATCATATCGCTAATACTATTGATCACAAAAGTCTCGTTCTCACCAAACAACAACACCCGCAAATTCTTCCCAGCACGAAGCTGCGCTTCAACCAAAGCTTGTCTGCAAACACCACAAGGCGAAATAGGCGCCTTCGTAAACTCACCATTTGTGCCACGCGCAGCAATCGCAATCGTCTCAATAGACTCATCCGGATATTTAGCATTCGCATAAAACATCGTACAGCGTTCAGCACAAGTACCCGCACTATAAGCCGCATTCTCCTGGTTACTACCCTGAATCACCTCACCATTAGTTAAACGCACAGCAGCCCCCACACTAAAATGCGAATACGGCGCATAACTCGTGTAAGTCGCCTGACATGCAGCTTCCACCAACTCGCGGTCAGCTGCCTCCAACTCGTCCAACCGACACGACACATAAGATATTGTCAAATTTCTGTTTTCCATAATTCTTTTTCGTTGTTTAATGCAAACTTACAAAATAATAATCGATTAACACTTATAAATTTCCCTTTTTTTGCAATCACAAAATGCCATATAAACACCCTACTGCTAAAATTTAGTTACGAAACACAACTAAAGCACCCAAAATCTTGAAAGCTCACAGCAAAATGCTTACCTTTGCATCGCATTAAAGAAAAAATAAATAACCAGTCCTCCGAAACGCGGAGAACAAAAAAGACGCAAAAACAAAATGGAAAAGAACAAGATGATCGTAATGTTGAAGTATCGCATCCAACGTTACCAAGCAATGGGAAACGGCGCCATGTGCCAAAATCTCATCAGTGAGTTGAATAAATTACAAGGTCAAACTATGGCTGCACAAGCCAATTAAAAATTTAACAAGACATTCCACGAAAGTTAACTGTGCAACACAGCAAACACTTTCACATTCACCATAAAGCCGGGTTGCAACCACAAAATTGCAACGCGGCTTTTTTTTAACTAAAAAAAATGATCAATACCGTAATATTCGATTTAGACGGCACACTGCTCAACACCCTCACCGACCTAGCCAATAGCGTGAACTATGCACTACAAAGTCACGGACTCCCCCAACGCAGTCTAAAAGAAGTAAGAAGCTTCCTAGGCAACGGTATTCGCTACCTTATGCAGCACGCAGTGGGCAATGCCGTCCACACAGAAGAAGAGTTTGAACCCATCTTCCAAACCTTCCGCAAGCACTATGTGGCACACTGCCTCGACACCACCCAACCCTACCCCGGCATCATGCCCCTGTTAGACAGCCTCAAGGCAAAAGGCGTCAAAATGGCCATCGTGTCAAACAAACTACATCCCGCAGTGCAAGAACTAGCGCAACGCTTTTTCAAAGGCTACATCACCACTGCCGTAGGCGAAAGCGAAACCGTGCGTCGCAAACCCTGCCCCGATGCCGTGCTGGCTGCTATGAAAGAACTCCAAAGCAGTCAAACCGAAGCCATCTACGTGGGCGATTCTGAAGTAGACCTACAAACGGCACAAAATGCCCAAATGCCATGTGCTCTAGTAACATGGGGCTTTCGCGACGAAGAATACCTCCACACACTGCCCCATGCCAACCATGCCCAATTCCTCCACGCCCCCACCGATTTACTCACCATTCTTTAAAACCGCATAACCTGCTACAGATATGGCAACCGATTGGAAAGACGCACTTAGCGCACTCACAGGCATAGAACGCCCCGAAGATACCGCATCTGCACAACCGCAACACACCGCAGACAACACCCACAAAAAGAAAAGGCAAGGCGTAGTCTATTCTACCAACCCCGATTACAACTACTCCGACAGCTCAGCCGACGAACCAGCAACGCTCCCCAAACAACAACAAAAACTGCGACTCGCGATGGAGCGTGCAGGACGTTCAGGCAAAACCGTAACCCTTGTACGTGGTTTTATAGGCACACAGCAAGACCTCACCACCCTTTGCAAACTCCTAAAACAAAAATGTGGCGTAGGTGGCACTGCCAAAGACCAAGAAATCGTTATGCAGGGTGACCTACGTGCCAAACTCCTCGACATCTTAAAAAAAGAAGGATACACACAAACAAAATAGCATAGGGTTATATGCTAGGTGTTCAAAATTCATAATTTTTTCTGCACGATTTTATCGAATTTCGGCGTCGATAAAGGGCATAATTAAATAGATTACCCCGTTAGGGGGGAGATAAGGTAGCCAGGTATGTGAAGAGAACTTGTTCTTCTTCACATGCCTGGTT
>UQQN01000001.1 GCA_900543155.1 uncultured Prevotella sp. | reverse complement strand
GCCCGGGTCACGCCGACTACGTAAAGAACATGGTAACTGGTGCTGCTCAGATGGATGGTGCTATCATCGTAGTTGCTGCTACTGATGGTCCTATGCCTCAGACTCGTGAGCATATCCTTCTCGCTCGTCAGGTAAACGTTCCCCGTCTCGTTGTGTTCTTGAACAAGTGCGATATGGTTGAGGACGAAGAAATGCTCGAGCTCGTAGAAATGGAAATGCGCGAACTCCTTGAACAGTATGACTTCGAAGAGGATACTCCTATCATTCGTGGTTCTGCACTCGGTGCTTTGAACGGCGTTGCTAAGTGGGAAGATTCTGTAATGGAGCTCATGAACGCTGTTGACTCTTGGATTCAGGAGCCTACTCGTGACGTTGAGAAGCCTTTCTTGATGCCTGTTGAGGATGTATTCTCAATCACTGGTCGTGGTACTGTTGCAACTGGTCGTGTTGAAACTGGTATCGTTAAGGTTGGTGACGAAGTTCAGATCCTTGGTCTTGGTGAAGATAAGAAGTCAGTTGTAACTGGTGTTGAGATGTTCCGTAAGATCCTCGACGAAGGTGAAGCTGGTGATAACGTAGGTCTTCTCCTCCGTGGTATCGATAAGTCTGAAATCAAGCGTGGTATGGTTATCACTCACCCGGGTGTAATCACTCCGCATAAGAAGTTCAAGGCTTCTATCTACGTATTGAAGAAGGAAGAAGGTGGTCGTCACACTCCATTCGGTAATAAGTATCGTCCTCAGTTCTATCTCCGTACTATGGACTGTACAGGTGAAATCCACCTCCCCGAAGGTACTGAAATGGTAATGCCTGGCGATAACGTAGAAATCTCTGTAGAACTCATCTACGCTGTAGCTATCAACGTAGGTCTCCGCTTCGCTATCCGTGAAGGTGGTCGTACAGTAGGTTCTGGTCAGATTACTGAAATCCTCGACTAATACTCGATTGGTTTTAGACCATTCAATAATCATACAATAGGTCCTTGTCAATCAAGGCAAGGCCTATTTTTACGGGAATAGCTCAGTTGGTAGAGCACTGGTCTCCAAAACCAGGTGTCGGGAGTTCGAGCCTCTCTTCCCGTGCTAAACGATACATATATGTTCCAGAAAGTAATTGCATACTGCAAAGATTCATACGACGAATTATCTCATAAGACCACGTGGCCTACGAGAAAGGAGTTGACTCACAGCGCGATTGTTGTGTTAACAGCTTCCATCATCATAGCACTCGTGGTGTATCTCATGGATACGGTATTCGAGTCAATTATGCACCTCATTTATCCTTTAAACTAAATTCGACATGGCACAAGCACAAATGGCATGGTACGTTTTGCGTGCTGTGAGTGGAAAAGAAATGAAGGTAAAAGAGTACATCGATGCTGAAATTAAAAATGGCCGCCTTGGCGGTCATGTTTCGCAAGTACTCATCCCAACCGAGAAGGTTAAAGCACTCCGCGGTAACAAACAAGTTATTAAGGAACGCCTCTATCTTCCCGGCTATGTTCTTGTAGAGGCTCGATTGGTAGGTGAAACCGTTCACGAGTTGCGTAGCACTCCTAATGTGTTGGGTTTTCTCGGTGGAATGGATAATCCCACCCCTCTACGCGAGAGCGAGGTGAACCGCATCCTTGGTAAGGTAGATGAACTTGAGGATGCTCCTCAGGAAATCGAAATCCCTTACATCGTAGGCGAAAACGTTAAGGTTGTAGACGGACCGTTCAGCGGATTCTCTGGTGTTATTGAAAAGATTGACGAAGAGAAGAAGAAAGTGACTGTCATCGTAAAGGTGTTTGGTCGCAATACGGGACTTGACCTCGGTTTTATGCAGATTGAAAAGGAATAGTACGTTGGGTGAGTTACGACCCACGTTATTTTATTTCCTCGTCACAATTTAATTTTTTAATAAACAACAATGGCTAAAGAAGTTGCTGGATTAATCAAATTACAGATTAAGGGCGGCGCTGCAAATCCTTCACCTCCCGTAGGTCCTGCTTTGGGTTCTAAGGGTATCAACATCATGGATTTCTGCAAGCAGTTCAACGCCAGAACTCAGGACAAGGCTGGTAAGGTATTACCGGTTGTCATTACTTACTACAATGACAAGTCTTTCTCTTTCATCGTAAAGACTCCTCCTGTAGCAATTCAATTGCTGGAAGCAGCCAAAAAGAAGAGCGGTTCTGCTGCTCCTAACCGTACTAAGGTCGCTGAGATTACTTGGGATCAGGTTAAGGCAATCGCAGAAGACAAGATGCCCGACTTAAACTGCTTCACAGTTGAAAGTGCAATGCGTATGGTAGCTGGTACTGCCCGCAGCATGGGTATCACAGTAAAGGGTGACTTCCCTGGTGAATAATTTTAAACTTCAAATTTGAACAATGAGTAAACTGACAAAAAATCAGAAGTTAGTCGCTGACAAAGTTGAAGCAGGGAAGGCTTATTCGTTGAAAGAAGCTGCATCTTTGGTAAAGGAAATTACCACTACCAAGTTTGATGCTTCAGTCGATATTGACGTACGCTTGGGTGTAGACCCCCGTAAGGCTAATCAGATGGTTCGTGGCGTTGTTTCGCTCCCGAATGGTACTGGTAAGACTGTACGTGTGCTCTGCCTCTGTACGCCTGATGCCGAAGCTGCTGCTAAAGAAGCTGGCGCTGACTACGTAGGTCTCGATGAATATATCGAGAAAATTAAAGGTGGTTGGACTGACATTGATGTAATCATCACAATGCCTGCCATCATGGGTAAAATTGGTGCTCTGGGTCGTGTGCTCGGTCCTCGTGGTTTGATGCCTAACCCCAAGAGTGGTACTGTAACAATGGATGTTGCCAAGGCTATCCGCGAGGTTAAGCAGGGTAAGATTGACTTTAAGGTTGATAAGAGCGGTATTGTTCACACTTCAATCGGTAAGGCTTCTTTCTCTCCTGAACAAATCTTTGGTAATGCCAAGGAGTTCATGGCTACTATCATCAAGTTGAAGCCCGCAAGTGCCAAGGGTACTTATATTAAGAGTATTTATCTTTCATCTACCATGAGTAAGGGTATCAAGGTTGATCCTAAGTCTGTAGAAGAAATCTAAACTGAATTACAATCATGAAGAAGGAAGATAAAGTAATTATCATCGAGAAGCTCGGTGAACAACTCAAAGAACACGCACACTTCTATCTCGTTGACGTTACTGGCATGAATGCTGAAGCTACTTCAGCTCTTCGCCGCAAGGCTTTCGGTGCCGGCGTTAAGATGGTGGTTGTAAAGAATACTCTCTTGCACAAGGCTTTCGAAGCTTCTGAAGTGGACTTCTCTCCACTTTACGGTTGCTTGAAAGGTACTACTGCAGTATTTTTCTGCGAAACAGCAAATGTTCCTGCTAAGCTCATCAAGGATACTAGCAAGGATGGCATCCCCGCATTGAAGGGTGCTTATGCTGAAGAAGGTTTCTACGTTGGTGCAGACCAACTCGAAACACTCTGCGCAATCAAGAGCAAAAACGAGGTTATCGCCGAGGTTGTTGCTTTGCTGCAGTCACCCGCCAAGAATGTTATCTCTGCCCTCTCTGGCGCAGGTCAGACCATTCATGGTGTGCTTAAAACTTTGGGCGAACGCCCTGAATAAATCCCAATACGTGCCCTGCCGGCGCACTGGGTAATCCAATCAAATTTAGAAAACAAACAAAAAAATACATTTAAGAAAATGGCAGATATCAAAGCTATCGCTGAAGAATTGGTAAATTTGACAGTGAAAGAAGTAAACGAGTTGGCAACTATCCTCAAGGACGAGTACGGAATTGAACCCGCTGCTGCAGCTGTTGCTGTTGCTGCTGGTCCCGCTGCTGGTGGTGCTGCTGCTGAAGAGAAGACTTCATTCGACGTAGTTCTCAAGAGCGCAGGTGCTGCTAAGCTTCAGGTTGTTAAGGCCGTTAAGGAACACTGCGGTCTCGGCTTGAAGGAAGCTAAGGACATCGTAGACGGTGCTCCTTCTAAGGTTAAGGAAGGTGTTGCTAAGGAAGAAGCTGAAGCACTCAAGAAGGCTCTCGAAGAGGCTGGTGCTGAGGTTGAACTCGCCTAATAAGAATTTCCCCCATAAGGGTTATGGTTATGAATCTTCTGGTAGAGGGTTCATAACCTTTTTGTGTCTATACATTTTTACAGGCACTCTTTCTTGGCTTATAGGTTTATGAGGCTAAGGGCTTTGTGGTTTTTCGGCTTAGAGGACTTTGAATCGCCATTCTGGCTTCTCCTTCATGTCGTCTGAATCACGATTCTTTTGCTACCTCTAATCCCTTAACCTCCTAATCCGCTTGTAAACCCATAAACTTTTCATTCATCCCCAACATATTTGACGAATGTCTTCCAGAGTTATTAATCAACGTGTAAACTTTGCGTCCGTTAAGAATCCGATGCCTTATCCCGATTTCTTGGACGTCCAGTTAAAGTCTTTCAAAGATTTTCTGCAGCTCGACACTCCTAGCGAATTGCGCAAGAACGACGGCCTGTACAAAGTTTTTGCTGAGAACTTCCCTATTGCTGATACTCGCAACAACTTTGTATTGGAGTTCATCGACTATTATATCGACGAACCGCGTTACTCTATTAAGGAATGTTTGGAGCGCGGACTCACTTATAGTGTGCCCCTCAAGGCCAAACTGAAACTTTACTGTACTGACCCTGATCACGAAGATTTCGATACAGTAGTACAGGACGTGTTCCTTGGCTCTATCCCTTATATGTCGGATAATGGTACCTTTATTATTAATGGTGCCGAACGTGTAGTTGTTTCACAGTTGCACCGTTCACCTGGCGTATTCTTCGGTTCAAGTGTACACACTAATGGTACGCAGCTCTATTCTGCTCGTATCATTCCGTTCAAGGGTTCTTGGATTGAGTTTGCCACGGACATTAACAATGTGATGTATGCTTACATCGACCGTAAAAAGAAGTTGCCCGTTACCACTTTGCTCCGTGCCATCGGTTTTGAAAGTGATAAGGACATTCTTCAGATCTTCAACCTTGCTGAGGAATTCAAGGTTAACAAAACCAATTTGAAGAAGTTAATTGGTCGTAAGCTTGCAGCACGTGTGCTTTCAACAACACTCGAGGACTTCGTAGATCCTGACACTGGCGAAGTAATGTCTATCGAGCGTAACGAAGTTTTGCTCGATCGTGAGCAAGAAATCACAGAAGAGACAGCCGACATTATTCTTTCTTCGGGTGTGCAGACAATTCTTGTTCACCCTGAACAGAGCACAGGTACTGACTATTCTATCATTTTCAATACGCTGCAGAAGGACCCCTCAAACTCTGAGCAGGAGGCTGTTAATTATATCTATCGCCAGCTCCGTAATGCGGAGCCTGCTGATGATGCTTCGGCTCGTGAGGTTATTAATAACCTTTTCTTCTCAGAGAAGCGTTATGACTTGGGTGAAGTTGGTCGTTATAGAATCAACAAGAAGCTCAATCTCAGCACCGAGATGGATGTACGCGTGTTGACTCGCGAGGATATCATCGAAATCATTAAGTATCTTGTAGAGTTGATTAACTCAAAGGCTACTGTCGATGATATTGACCACTTGAGCAATCGTCGTGTACGTACTGTAGGTGAACAACTTTCTAACCAATTTGCTATTGGTTTGGCACGTATGAGTCGCACAATTCGCGAGCGTATGAATGTGCGTGACAATGAAGTGTTCACTCCGACCGACTTGATTAATGCAAAGACTATTTCGAGCGTAATCAACTCGTTCTTTGGTACCAACGCTTTGTCACAGTTCATGGACCAAACAAACCCCTTGGCAGAGGTAACGCACAAGCGTCGTCTTTCAGCCCTCGGTCCTGGTGGTCTTTCACGTGAGCGTGCAGGTTTCGAGGTGCGTGACGTTCACTACACGCACTATGGTCGTCTCTGTCCTATTGAGTCGCCTGAAGGTCCTAACATTGGTCTTATCTCTTCACTCTGTGTGTATGCTAAGATTGATGACCTCGGCTTCATTGAAACTCCTTATCGTAAGGTTGAAGATTCAGTTGTAAATCTCAACAACGATGACATTGTTTACTTGTCTGCCGAAGAAGAAGAAGGCAAGATTATCGGTCAGGGTAATGCGCCTCTTAACGATGATGGTTCATTTATTCGCGATAAAGTTAAGTGTCGTCAGGATGCAGATTATCCTGTAGTTCCGCCTTCACAGGTAGAACTTATTGACGTGGCTCCTCAGCAGATTGCTTCAATCGCTGCCTCACTCATTCCCTTCTTGGAACACGATGATGCTCACCGTGCATTGATGGGATCGAACATGATGCGCCAGGCTGTTCCTCTTATTCGTAGCGAGGCACCTATTGTGGGTACTGGCATCGAAAAGCAAGTGTGTGAAGACTCTCGCACCATGATTACTGCCGAAGGCGAAGGTGTGATTGAATATGTTGATGCCACTACTATTCGTATTGCTTATGAACGTAGCGAGGATGAAGAATTCGTAAGCTTCGATTCAAATGTCAAAGAGTACGACATTCCTAAATTCCGTCGTACTAACCAAAATATGACCATTGACCTCCGTCCTATTTGCGAAAAGGGACAGAAGGTTCATAAGGGTGATATCCTTACTGAAGGTTATGCCACTGAGAATGGCGAACTCGCTTTGGGTCGCAACCTCCTTGTGGCTTACATGCCTTGGAAGGGTTACAACTACGAGGATGCTATCGTGCTCAACGAACGTATGGTGCGCGATGATATTCTTACTTCTGTTCACGTTGACGAATACTCACTCGAAGTGCGCGAAACTAAGCGCGGTATGGAAGAGTTTACCAACGATATTCCTAACGTGAGCGAGGATGCTACTAAGGATCTTGATGAAACTGGTATTATCCGTATTGGTGCTCGTGTAGCTCCTGGTGATATTCTTATTGGTAAGATTACTCCGAAGGGCGAAAGCGATCCTACTCCTGAAGAGAAGTTGCTCCGTGCCATCTTTGGTGACAAGGCTGGTGATGTAAAGGATGCTTCACTCAAGGCCAATCCTTCACTCGCTGGTGTGGTTATCAACAAGCGCCTCTTTGCTCGTGTGCAAAAAACTCGTAGCGCTAAGGCTGCCGACAAGGTTACTTTGCAGAAACTCGACGATGACTTCGTTAAGGATGCAGAGGAATTGAAGGAAATCATGATCAACAAACTTCTTTCTCTCATCAGCGATAAAGAATCGCAGGGTGTTAAGGATAATGTGGGTTCTGAGGTTATTGCAAAGGGTACCAAGTTTAACCAAGCTGTGCTCAGTGCACTCGACTACACTTCAGTTGAGCTTCACGATTGGACTGATGATGCACATGCTAACAAACTTATCCGTCAGTTGGTAATTAATTACTTGAAGAAGTACAACCAACTCGATGCTATTCTCAAGCGCAAGAAGTTTGCTATTACTATTGGTGATGACCTTCCCTCTGGCATTATCCAGCAGGCTAAGGTTTACATTGCTAAAAAGCGTAAGATTGGTGTCGGCGATAAGATGGCAGGTCGTCACGGTAACAAGGGTATCGTGTCAAAGGTGGTACGTCAAGAAGACATGCCGTTCCTTGCAGATGGTACGCCTGTAGATATCGTGCTTAATCCGTTGGGTGTGCCTTCGCGTATGAACATTGGTCAGATTTTCGAAGCCGTTCTTGGTGCTGCAGGTCGCAAGCTTGGTGTGAAGTTTGCAACTCCCATTTTTGATGGTGCAAAACTCGAAGACCTTTGCGAGTGGACTGATAAGGCTGGTTTACCCCGTTACTGCTCTACTCAGCTTTATGATGGTGCTACAGGTGAGGCATTTGACCAAAAGGCAACAGTGGGTGTTACTTACATGCTTAAACTCGGTCACATGGTTGAGGATAAGATGCACGCCCGTTCAATCGGTCCGTACTCACTTATTACGCAACAGCCTCTTGGTGGTAAAGCTCAGTTTGGTGGTCAGCGTTTTGGTGAGATGGAAGTTTGGGCCATTGAGGCCTTTGGTGCATCGCACGTACTTCAAGAAATCCTTACCATCAAGTCTGACGACGTTACTGGTCGTGCCAAGGCATACGAAGCAATTGTTAAGGGTGATCCCATGCCTACACCGGGCATCCCCGAATCGCTCAACGTATTGCTCCACGAACTCCGTGGTTTGGGCTTGAGCATCTCGCTCGACTAAAAGTAAGTTTATAAGTTTATGAGAGTTTATAAGTTTAATGAGTTTAAGTTTAATGAGTTCGTGTAACTCCTAAACTCATTAAACTCCTAAACTTATTAAACTCGCGAAACTCACTAAACTCATAAAACTATCAACTTTTCCAATCTCATTCATTCCTTTCAAAAATGGCATTTAAAAGAGATAACAAGATAAAGAACAACTTTACGAAGATTACCATTGGTTTGGCTTCGCCCGAAGAAATCATGGCAAACTCGTATGGTGAGGTGTTGAAGCCCGAAACTATCAACTACCGTACTTACAAACCCGAACGTGACGGTTTGTTCTGCGAGCGCATCTTCGGTCCTACAAAGGATTACGAGTGCCACTGTGGTAAGTACAAGCGCATTCGTTACAAAGGTATCGTTTGCGACCGTTGTGGTGTAGAGGTTACAGAAAAGAAGGTACGTCGTGAACGCGCTGGTCACATCCAATTGGTTGTGCCTGTAGCTCACATTTGGTACTTCCGTTCACTTCCTAATAAAATTGGTTACTTGTTGGGCATTCCCA
Organism: uncultured Prevotella sp.; assembly: GCA_900543155.1. Taxonomy (GTDB): domain Bacteria; phylum Bacteroidota; class Bacteroidia; order Bacteroidales; family Bacteroidaceae; genus Alloprevotella. The sequence goes on along the minus strand of UQQN01000001.1, from coordinate 53,770 downwards.
CCAAGCAACTCGATCAAATTATATATTACGAGCGCTACGTTGTTATTCAGCAAGGTGTGTTGGCTGATGATGTAGAGCAAAATGCACTCCTTAACGAGGACGAATACCTTGAATTGTTGCAGAAGCTCCCCAAGGAAAATCAATATCTTGAGGATTCTGATCCCAACAAGTTCATTGCAAAGATGGGTGCCGAGGCTGTTTACGAACTCTTGAAGCGTATCGATCTTGATAGCCTTTCATATGAGTTGCGTGACCGTGCTAACTCTTCATCTTCTGTACAACGCAAGAACGAAGCATTGAAGCGTTTGCAGGTTGTAGAATCGTTCCGTACAAGTCGCGACCGCAACAAACCCGAGTGGATGATTATGAAGGTTATCCCTGTCACTCCTCCCGATTTGCGTCCTCTTGTACCTTTGGATGGTGGTCGTTTTGCCACTTCCGATTTGAACGACCTCTATCGTCGTGTACTCATTCGTAACAATCGTTTGAAGCGTTTGCTCGAAATCAAGGCACCTGAGGTAATTCTTCGTAACGAAAAGCGTATGTTGCAAGAGTCTGTTGATAGTCTCTTTGACAACTCACGTAAGTCTTCTGCTGTTAAGAGCGATAGCAACCGTCCCCTTAAGTCACTTTCTGACTCATTGAAGGGTAAGGCAGGTCGTTTCCGTCAGAACTTGCTCGGTAAGCGTGTCGACTATTCTGCTCGTTCGGTAATCGTTGTAGGTCCTGAATTAAAGATGGGCGAATGCGGTTTGCCTAAGTTGATGGCAGCCGAACTTTATAAGCCATTCATTATTCGTAAGCTCATTGAGCGCGGTATCGTGAAGACTGTAAAGAGCGCCAAGAAGATTGTAGACCGTCGCGAACCAATTATTTGGGATATTCTTGAACACGTAATGAAGGGACACCCTGTGCTCCTCAACCGTGCGCCGACTCTTCACCGTCTTGGTATTCAGGCTTTCCAACCCAAGATGATCGAAGGTAAAGCCATTCAGCTTCACCCGTTGGCATGTACAGCGTTCAACGCCGACTTTGACGGTGACCAGATGGCGGTTCACCTTCCCTTGAGCAATGAAGCCGTACTCGAAGCCCAGATGTTGATGCTTCAAAGTCACAACATTCTTAACCCTGCCAATGGTGCACCTATCACCGTTCCTTCACAGGATATGGTGCTTGGTCTCTACTATATTACCAAGCTCCGTCCCGGAGCCAAGGGTTCAGGTCTTACATTCTATGGTCCTGAAGAAGCCCTCATCGCTTTCAACGAGCGTCGTGTAGACGTACATGCTCCTGTTAAGGTCATGGTTGACGATATCGATGAGCGCGGTGCAAAAGTTAAGCATCTCGTAGAAACTTCAGTGGGTCGTGTTATTGTCAATGGCATTATTCCTGAAGAGTGTGGCTTTATCAACTGTGTAGTAGCCAAGAAATCCTTGCGTGATATCATTTCAAAGGTAATTAAGACTGTAGGTATGGCTCGTGCATGCGAGTTCCTTGATGGCATTAAGAATCTTGGTTATCGTAAGGCATATGAAGGTGGTCTTTCGTTCAACTTGGGTGATATCATCATCCCTGCAGAGAAGGCTGATATCGTGAAACGTGGTAACGAGGAGGTAGAGCAAATCACCATGAACTATAACATGGGTTTCATTACCGACAACGAACGTTACAACCAGGTAATTGATACTTGGACTCACGTAAATACCGACATCAAGAAGACCTTGATGAAGCAGATGACTGAAGCCGACCAAGGTTTCAATGCGGTGTTCATGATGCTTGACTCGGGTGCCCGTGGTTCTGCCGATCAGATTGCACAGCTTGCAGGTATGCGTGGTTTGATGGCTAAACCTCAAAAGGCTGGTGCTGAAGGTGCGCAGATTATTGAAAACCCGATTCTTTCAAACTTCAAAGAGGGTATGTCAGTGCTTGAGTACTTTATCTCAACCCACGGTGCTCGTAAGGGTTTGGCTGATACCGCTTTGAAGACTGCCGATGCTGGTTACCTTACTCGTCGTCTTGTTGACGTTTCGCACGACGTAATCATCAACGAAGAAGATTGTGGTACACTCCGTGGTCTTGTATGTAGCGCTCTCAAGGATGGTGACGAAATTATTTCTTCATTGTCAGAGCGTATCTTGGGTCGTGTATCTGTTCACGATATTATCAATCCTACCACTGGCAAATTGATTGTTGCTGCTGGCGAAGAAATCACCGAACCCATTGCAGCCGAAATTGAAGCTTCACCCATCGAGAGTGTTGAAATTCGTTCGGTACTCACTTGCGAGAGCAGGCATGGTGTCTGCATGAAGTGTTATGGTCGTAACCTTGCTACTAGCCGTATGGTACAGAAGGGTGAAGCAGTAGGTGTTATTGCCGCTCAGTCAATTGGTGAGCCTGGTACTCAGCTTACACTTCGTACATTCCACGCCGGTGGTATTGCATCGAATGCTGCTGCCAATGCTACAATTAAGGCTAAGAGCGATTGTCGCGTAGAGTTCGACGAACTCCGTACCGTAGATACTCACGATGAAGAAGGCAAGGAATGTAAGATTGTAGTAGGTCGTTTGGCAGAAGTACGTTTTATCGATGAAAATACTGGTATTGTACTGTCTAACCAAAACGTACCTTATGGTTCGCAACTCTTCGTAAGCGAAGGTCAACATGTTGACAAGGATACCGTTATTGCGAAGTGGGACCCCTTCAATGCTGTAATCGTTACAGAAAATGCGGGTAAGGTACAATTCGAAAATGTTACCGAAGGTATCAGCTTCCGTGTTGAAGAAGATGAGGCAACAGGTCTTCGTGAACGCATCGTTATTGAGTCTAAGGACAAGAGCCATGTGCCTAACTGTCACATTCTTGGTGAAAATGGCGACGTTATCCGCACTTATAGTTTCCCCATCAATGGTCACATCGTAGTAGAAGATGGTCAGGAACTTAAGGCAGGTGATATTCTCGTTAAGATTCCTCGTGTAGTAGGTAAGGCGGGAGATATTACCGGTGGTCTTCCTCGTGTAACCGAATTGTTCGAAGCACGTAACCCGAGCAATCCCGCTGTGGTTAGTGAAATCGATGGTGAGATTAGCATGGGTAATGTGAAGCGTGGTAACCGCGAAATCATTGTAACTTCTAAGCTCGGTGAAGTTAAGAAGTATCTCGTACCTCTGTCAAAGCAAATTCTTGTACAGGAGAACGACTTCGTTCGTGCTGGTACACCGCTTTCAGATGGTTCAATCACTCCAGGTGATATTCTTGCTATCAAGGGTCCCACCGCTGTGCAAGAGTACATTGTTAATGAGGTTCAGGACGTATACCGTCTTCAGGGTGTAAAGATTAACGATAAGCACTTCGAAGTTATTGTACGTCAGATGATGCGTAAGGTTCAAATCAATGAACCTGGCGATACTCACTTCCTTGAACAACAGATTGTTGATAAACTCGACTTTGCTGAAGAGAACGATCGCATCTGGGGTAAGAAGGTTGTTATCGATGCTGGTGATAGCGAAACAATGAAGAAGGGTATGATTGTCACTGCTCGTAAGCTTCGTGATGAGAACTCACAACTTAAGCGTCGTGATCTTAAGCTCGTCAAGGTTCGTGATGCTATGGCTGCTACTTCAACCCAGATTCTTCAGGGTATCACTCGTGCCGCCTTGCAGACAAAGAGCTTCATGTCGGCTGCATCGTTCCAGGAAACCACTAAGGTTCTTAACGAAGCTGCTATCAGCGGAAAGACCGACTACCTCGAAGGTATGAAGGAGAACGTAATTTGCGGTCACCTCATCCCTGCTGGTACAGGTTTACGCGAGTTCAGCCGTCTTATTGTTGCCGATCGTGAAGAGTACGAACGTGCTCAAGCAGAAAAGGCAAACGAAGCCTAAAATGAAGATATCCTTCCCTTTACATTAGTTAAAGGCGAAAATTGTTTTTTAAAAAAATCCCATCAATGAGTTTTTACTTGTTGATGGGATTTTTTGGACTTAAATTCAGTGTAAATGAGTATCAAAAATCGAAATGAAGGGTTTTTGAGTTAAAAAAAACATTTTGTGTCCTCTTTATTTCGGAATAGATAGATATTATTCGTAAATTTGCCACGGAGATTGTGTCGTTTTGTAGCAAATTAATTGCAATACAATATGACTTTGCGTTTCCATATCACATTGAAAATCCTTAAATTCATCAAACAATTACATTAAAGTATGACAAAGTTCAACAAGTTTCGCAGTCTGCTGCTTGGCTTAGTAATGTTGTTGTCGTGCAATTTTGTGCATGCCACCAGCATTGAACAGCCAGGTGTATTGTTGCGCATTGTTAGTACCGTTACAGGAAAAGCCTTGAGTAATGGTAACAATGCCGAGCACGACACCTTCTTGCAGATGGACGATCTCGACAAATCAGCCCAAGGTCAAGATTGGGTTTTGGTGCGTGTAGACGCTGAAGAACCAGATCTTTATGCCTTCTACAATCCCAATTATGGTATGGGCATTGACATGGCTCCTGGTAAAGATTATCATCTCCTTCAGTGGGAGGGTGACCCTACCAATGCCAACCAGCAATTCTTGATTCAAGAAGTAGAAGGCTTGGAGGGTGTGTACCAAATTCTTTCAAGTGGTTCAGATCGTGTGCTCACAGTTCGTGAAGATGGCACCATCTACATGGACCAAAATAAAAAAGACAAAAACACCTATTTCCGTTTTGAGTCTACAGACAAGGTTACTACCTCTCTTATTCCTCACCAAACCTACGTGTTCAAAAACAAGAGCAATGGTCAAGTACTCAGTAATAAGGGAAGCAATGAAAAAGCAGCCCTTCTTTACACCGAGCCTTACGTTAGTGGTAAGGCTGGTCAGCTTTGGCAATATCGCAGCGTTAGTTATAAAGACGGTTGGAAAGACAAGAGTGCTAAAGTTCTTTACAACGAGGTTTTAGGTTATGCTGTAGATGCTGGTCTAAACGGCAATAAAATTCCCTTACAGTATACACTCGAAGCCAAGAACGTCAATCAGCAAGTATATATAGAAAGCGTTGAAGGTCAAGAAGGCGTTTATCAGCTGAAGTATGTTTACAACGAGGTGCCTTACTACATGTCAGCCGACGAAAAGGGTGACACTAAGATGGTTGAAGATGCTGCTGACGAAAGTACCTATTTCACTCTCACTGCAGCCAAGTCGCCCGTAATTCTTAAAAACGATTGGGAAAACGAGCGTGTATATGGCATCAATAAGGAAGCTGGTCACGCCACTTACCTCCCTTATGCCAATACAGCAGACCTCCGTGCCGATACCGATCGTTATGCAAAGCCTTGGCTTGATTCAAAGAGTAGCCGCTACATGACCCTTAACGGAACATGGAAAATCAACTTCGTGAAGGATCCCTCACAACGTCCAGGCGAAGAAGACTTCTATGGCAATTCCGTAGACGTTTCAGCATGGAGTGAAATCCCTGTTCCCTCATGTGTTGAAATGCAAGGTTATGGCGATCCTTGGTATGTAAATGTAGAATACCCCTTCTACGACAACCCGCCTTATATTGGCATGAAGCCGAACCTCTACAATTCAGTAAGTTCACTCCGTCGCGACTTCACACTTCCTGAAAATTGGGATGGCGAACGCATTTTCCTCCACTTCGATGGTATCTATAGTGGTGCCTACGTATGGATTAATGGTCAGAAGGTTGGCTACACTCAAGGAGCCAATAACGATGCTGAATTCGATGTAACTCCCTATGTTCGCAAGGGTGAAAACAATATCAGCGTACAAGTATTCCGTTTCACCGATGGTTCATACCTTGAAGGTCAGGACTGTTGGCACATGAGTGGTATACATCGTGATGTTTACCTCTTCGCAACTCCTAAGACCTACGTGCGCGATCACTACATTACCGCAAATCTCAATGCCGAAAATGGTTATAAGAGCGGTAGCATGAATGTAGCTCTCACTGTTAACAATAAGGAGGGTCAGCCCGTAAGCAAGCAAGTTCGCGTGCGTCTCATTGCTCCCAATGGTACACAAGTAGCTGAGCAAACTGCTAAGTTCGACTTTACAGCCGACACTGCTAATGAGTTGGTTCAGAATGTTACTTTCGATAATCTTTCAGACCTTCAACTTTGGAGTGCTGAGCACCCTAACCTCTACACTGTCGAGGTAGCTCAGCTTGATGCAACAGGTAAGGAAGAAGAAGCCTTCGCTACCAAGTACGGTTTCCGTCACATCGAAATACCTTCAGACGATCACCGTGTTTACATCAATGGTAAGCAAGTATATTTCAAGGGTGTTAATACCCAAGATACTCACCCCCTCAAGGGTCGTACCATCGATGTTGAAACTATGCTCAAGGACATCCAACTTATGAAGTTGGCTAACGTCAACACTGTGCGCACCAGTCACTATCCTCGTCAGGCCAAGATGAACGCTATGTTCGACTACTATGGACTTTACGTAATGGATGAAGCTGACATTGAGTGCCACAAAAACTGGATGGACAACAACAAGAGTAACCGTTCAACCGGTATCTCAAACTATCCCTCATGGCGTCCTGTTTACCTCGACCGTGCAGGTCGTATGGTACTTCGCGATCGCAATAACCCCAGTGTAATCTTCTGGAGTATGGGTAACGAAAGCGGTTATGGCGACAACCACGATGCAGAGTTCGCTTACATCAAGAGTCTCGACAACCGCATTATCCATTACGAAGGTTCAACCAATGCACGCAGTGACAAAGCCACTGAACTTTGGAGCCAAATGTATCCTTCAATCGAGGGTAACGAAAAGCCCCTTCAGTCAGAGGCAAATAACAACTGGGCACAGCAACCCTACTTTATGTGTGAGTTCGACCATGCTATGGGTAACTCACTTGGTAGCTTAAAAGACTATATGGATGCTATCGAAAGCAGTAAGTATGGTATTGGTGGTTGCATTTGGGACTGGGTTGACCAGTCTATCGTTTCATACGACGATCAAAAGAATGGCAAACTCACTGAAAACGGCTTCCCCAAGTACCGCACAGGTTACGACTGGCCGAATGCACCTCACCAAGGCAACTTTGTGAACAATGGTGTAATCTGTGCCAACCGCACATGGAGCGCAAAGCTTGACGAAGTTAAGGGCGCATATCAATATGTGAAGTTCGAAAAGTTCGATGCTGCCACTAATCAGCTCACTCTTAAGAACGCATACGACTTTACAAACCTCGAAGGTTACATCCTTCGTGCCAACCTTTTGGTTAATGGTACTCAGGTAGCAAGCTACGATGTAACACTCCCTGCTATGGCTCCTACAGCCTCACAGAAAGTTAGCATCCCTGTTACTTATGACCTCACAGAAGCTAAGGCTGAAGGCAAGGAAGTCCTCATCAACTTCTCAGTGCTCAATCCCGCAGCAACTTCGTATGCCGAAGCTAACTACAGTGTGGCAGCAGCTCAGTTTACTGTTGCCGAGCGCAATGCTAAACTTGCAACAATCAAGGCTGAGGATTCTGATGCAAAACTCACACTTATTAACGAGGGTGGCAAGACTACTATCTCTAACGATAAAGTAACCCTTGCACTTTACAACAGCACAGGCGCTATTGCAGAGTGGAAACAAAATGGTGTGAAGGTTGCTGAAGTAGGTCCTGAATACGAAAATTATCGTTGGATTGAAAACGATGCACCTTATGGTGGTGATCCTAGTTACGACCAGAGCAATGGCATCACAGCTCACAGTGCAAGCTTCAAACTTGCCGATGATGGCATGAGTGCCACAGCTACAGTGAAAGGAACAGGCACATGGGCAAACTACGTATTTGTTTACACCGTTTATGCAAATGGTACCGTAGACCTCAATACGCAGTTTACTCCCCAAAACACACAAACAGCCTACGACCGTGCTATCCGTCGTTTGGGTATGCAAATGCTTTTCCCTGGTGCATTTAGCAATGTTACATACTATGCACGTGGTCCGCTAGAAAACTATGTAGACCGCAAGACAGGTGCTTACCTCGGCCGTTATACTTCAACAGTGTGGGATATGAACGAATACTATCTCCGTCCGCAGTCTATGGGTAACCGCGAAGATATGCGCGAACTCATATTAGCTGATACCATTGGTAACAGCATCAAGATTGAGGGAGAAGGTCAAGTAGCGTTCTCTACACTCTATTGGAGCGATCAGCAACTTAAGGCAGCTTCACATAATTGGGAACTTAATTTGAATACCGACATTAGCAAACGTCGCATTTATGCACACTTCGATTACATGCAACGTGGTCTTGGTTCGGGCAGCTGTGGTCAGCTCACCACAAGCAAGTACTTTGTTCCCACAAGTGGCACTTATGGCTACACCTTGCGTTTCACAACTACACCATTCGATAGTACAACAGTGGGTGTGAAGCCCGTAGCCAATGCGACCGAATCACTCCGTGTGGCTCATAATGACGAACAACTCACAGTGAGCGGTGCCATTGAGGCAGGTACCAATGTAGCTCTCTTTAATGTGGGTGGTGTACGCCTTGGTTCAGCACATGCTTCGACTGCCACATCTCAGTTGACATTGTCGTTGGCAGGTCAGCCTCGTGGTTCTTATCTCGTGGTTATCGATGCTCCTTCAGGACATCGTGTCCACAAAATTTTCAAGTAACACATTTACATAGAACATAAAGTCTCTATCACGCTAATAACGGCGGAGCACAACTCTCGGGTTGAGGCTCCGCCGTTTTTTCGTTCTGCAAATGTAGTATTGTTTTTTATATTGCATTGAACTTTTGGGAGTCAAAACACGCGCTCTTTTTTAGGCTACAGAATACTTTATTCCCCATTTCGAAAAACTCCATAATTGTACTTTCTGAAAACGGGTCCCAACATAAATAAACTCCCTAAACTTGCATTTCGTCTTCTAATTTTGTATCTTTGTTCGACACTGAAAAATAGAAACTAATATCATGAAAAAATCCTATTACCACCAAACACCTTTTACTCCAAACATTCCAAGAAACGTAGTTTATGAAGATATATCTTCGTTCGAATTTCATACATCTTCCGTTTTATTACGTACAATTACTGTTCATCCTTCGTTCTGCTTTCGTACTGAATTTTATGTGAATTAGCTGTTTCTTGCTTCGCGAATGGAAAAGAACGGAGAATGAACAAATTCATAGCAAAGCGAGATTGAATTCACACAAAAAATCAGACCCGAAACTATCCTGATATCATCCCGAAGAAATCATAAAAACATTCCGATGTCATTCCGATATCATACCGAAGGTTTGCTGAGGGAGAAAAATAGAGTTTGTAACCATAAAAATATATCGATTTTTGCTATACACTTGTCGAGTCATATTCTGATAAAATCTCAAATATGTTTTATAACATATAAATAACGTGGGCAGTACATATAAAAAAACGTAATTTTGCAGTCTAAAAACTAACAACTTATCTTATCCTACAATGAGAAAATCTTTACTCTCACTTTTTAGTCTTTTCATGTTAGCCACTACAGTGTTAGCACAAGGCGTACCTTTTCGCCGTCATCGTTACGACAGTTTTAAAACCCATAAACTCACATCTGAGAATATTGTGTTCTTAGGCAATAGCATCACCAATATGCACGAGTGGTGGGAAGCCTTTGGTAATGCAAATATCGTAAATCGCGGTGTGAATGGTGCCGAAACACCTATCATGCTCGAACATCTTGAGGCAACCCTCGCAGGTCGTCCCAAGAAAATCTTCTTCATGATGGGTACAAACGACTTGGGTACTCGTGGCATGAACGATCCTGCTTTTGTGGCAAAGAGTGTGCGCACAGCTTTGAAGCGTTGTAAAAACGAAAGCCCCGAAACTGAAATTTACTTCCAAAGCATCTTGCCTTGTACTACCAATGGTGTGAAGGATGTAAAGCACATCCCCATCACTAACGATAGCATCAAAAAACTTTGCCAAGAATATGGTGCTACCTATATCGACCTCTACGACGATTTGACTGATATTGCAAACATGAAAATCTCGTACGACGGCACACACCTTACCATGAGTGGTTATCGCACTTGGTGTAATAAAATTGCCCAATACGTGGGTAGTGATTGTGTCTATCCTGCTGATGCTCAAGACGTGAATGGTGGTAATGGCGGTATCGCTGGTATGCGTACCACTTATTTCAATGCTTTGCCCATCAAGGCAAATGATATTCTGATTCTTGGCGAAGATGGTAACGATTGGCACGAATTGCTCCATTCTAACCATGTGAAACAGCGCGGTACAAGTTGGGGATATAAGTCGAACGACCTTGGCACCCTGCAAAAAATGTTGCAAAGCATCTTTAAAGGACGCAGCGATAATGCAGAACCTAAAATGGTTTGCCTGGTGTTGGGATATAACGAAATTAACAATACAGGTAATGGTTCGAAGACTGTAGATGCGATAGTTGAAAGCTATAAAGCATTTGTGAACAAAGTTCGTGAGTTGGCACCTAACACAGCAATTCGTTTGATGGCAGTTATTCCCTCAGACAATGCAGATGTTAACAAAAATCGCACCATTCCTTTCAACGAAAAGCTACAGGCAATGGCTGCCGAAATGCAGAATGTAACCTATTGCGCAGATTCATATACTCTGTTGGTGGGTGACAATGGCGCAATAAAGGATGCTTATTTCCCCAACTTCTCGGGTGCTCGCTATATGTCGGGTTTGGGCTATGCCAAACTCTCTCAGGCAATGGCAAATGCAATAGGCACTGAGGATGGTGTAACTCCCACAACCGACGAGGAGGCAGCGGAAGGTATTGCTACATTCGATGCACGCAATACTTTGTATAATGCCATTGCTACAGCTGAAAAATTCCCCGTAGGCACTAACGTCGGTCAGTATTTGGCAGCAGATGTAACTCCACTTACTGAGGGCATTAAACAGGGTTATGAACTCTTAGCAAAAGAGTCTGCTACAAACGAAGAACTCAAGCAAAAGGGTGGGTCGTATGCTGAATTGGTAAACAAAGTTTTGCCCAACATCATTAAGCCTACACTCTCAACCGACAAGGAAGAACATTGGTATCAGCTTTATACACCTAATCGTGAGAACAGATTTGCTACTTCATATGGTGATGGTGAAATACTTATGGGTGATACCAAAACGGCTTATGCTAAATCTATGTGGAAGTTTGTAGCACGCACCGACAATACATGGGATATCGTGAATCGTGCTGATGGAACATATATCAACCCAGCTTCTGCCTATAATAATGCTATTAAAACAACTGCAACTAAGCCTGCTAAGGGTTGGACATTGAGCTACTCAAACGCTATTGGTACATTTATTATCTCGAGCGATGATGTAGAGCTTAATCAAACTCAAAGTGGACAAGGTTATAAAATTTATAACTGGAGTGCAGGGAAAAATGGTCAGGATCGTGCAGATGCAGGTTGTCAGTTTACCATTGTAGATGCACCCGCAGTTGAAGAAGAACCAGAGCAGTTCTTGGTGGGTGATTTTGAAATATCTATGTCATCGGGCACCATGAATGGTGGAACTAATAATGGAATTCGATATGGTTCTGTATGGACAAGCACTCGCACGGCACCGCAGTTGAAGTTAGCTATCGGTCCTAATAACATTTGGATTGATAAAACAGATAATGTATCGCTTACTTTGCTAACAGGCGCTGCTAAGTCGGTAGACTATACGCTTAGTGTAACATCTGGTTACGAAATTACTGCAGTTTCAATGAAGGGCGAAGCTTATGCTCCTGCTGAGGGAGATTTACAGATAACTGTAGGTAAAGAAGCCCAAACACTTCCTGCAAAAGAATCTAAGTTGTTGCAGTTCAATGGTTTGAAAGATAACAGTGTAAAACTGACGGTAGCTGGCGAATTAGCAAAGAATAAGGGCGTTATAGCTCGCGACTTTAAGGTTACAGTGCAGAAGGTGGGATATGTGCCACCTACAAGCATTGCTACAGTGCAGCCCACCACTAAGAACCAACCCACGGTGATTTACGATTTGAGTGGTCGTCGTGTAAAGAACGCAACAAAGGGTGTGCTTATTATCAACGGAAAGAAAGTGATTAAGTAAATCACATAGGCTATTTCAAAATAAGTTAGGTATGTATTGAGGTTTTTACCTTTTTGCATACCTGACTTTTTGTGTAGTAGGGCATCGGCTTTGCAGTTTTAAGAGTTGCTATACGCTTTTTTGCCTCTACATACCCCATGAGCCAAAAAAAAACATTACCTTTGCCCATAACATTGTTTTAAAAAGAATGAGCAACTATATTGTATCAGCACGAAAATACCGTCCCATGAACTTTGATAGCGTGGTGGGACAGCATGCGCTGACCACAACGCTGAAGAATGCCATAGCACAAGGCAAGTTGGCACATGCCTACTTGTTTTGCGGGCCACGCGGTGTGGGCAAAACAACGTGTGCGCGTATTTTTGCAAAAACCATAAACTGTCTTTCGCCAACAGCCGATGGTGAAGCATGTAACGAGTGCGAAAGTTGCCGTGCCTTTAACGAACAACGCTCTTATAACATCCACGAACTTGATGCTGCATCAAACAATGGTGTTGAGGATATTCGCGGATTGATAGAACAAGTGCAGATTCCACCACAGATTGGTAAATACAAGGTGTTTATCATCGATGAGGTGCACATGTTGTCGAAAGCGGCTTTCAATGCTTTTTTGAAAACCTTGGAAGAACCGCCCGCACATGCCATCTTCGTATTAGCAACAACCGAGAAGAATGTGATTCTGCCTACCATCTTGAGCCGTTGTCAAATCTACGACTTCTCACGTATAACGGTGGCAGACACTGTTAGGCACTTAGAGTATGTGGCAGGAAAAGAAGGCATAACCTACGAACCTGAGGCTCTGCATGTAATTGCCGAAAAAGCCGATGGCGGTATGCGCGATGCGCTCTCTATTTTCGACCAGGTGACGAGCTATTGTGAGGGAAATATTACCTATCAAAAGGTAATTGAAGACCTTAATGTGCTTGATTATGACGAATATTTTGGCATGACCGACACATTGCTGAGTGGCGATGTGCCTAAGGCTATGGCAAAATTGAATCATATTCTGTCGAAGGGATTTGAAGCCAATTACTTTATTGGCGGATTGGCATCGCACTTTCGCAATCTATTAATGAGTCGCGACGAACAAACTTTGCCACTGCTCGATGTGAGTGACCAAGTGCGACAACGCTATCATGAACAGGCTAAACGGTGCGAACCCAAACTGTTGTATCGTGCATTGAAACTTTGCAATGATTGCGATATGCACTACAACGGTGCCCGAAATAAACGTTTGCTGGTGGAACTCACCTTGATAGAGGTGGCACAAGCAGCCACGGGCGATGATGATGCAAGTTGTGGGCGTCGCCCTACGCGACGACTTAAACCCATATTTCAACATTTGGCAGCCGCCGCACCGGCACCCGCTGCACAAAGAACGGCAGTTGCAGCATCAACTTCTGTGACACAGACAACGCCTATAGCACAAACTGCTCAAATGCCTTCAGCAAAAACTCCTGCTACCAACCCGACTGCACAATCTGTTGGTGCTGCGGTAGGTGGAATGAGTCAGGGCACGCTCTCTGCACTAAATGCTGCGGCTTCGCGCTCGACACAATATCGTCAGCGTCCAGCACACACTATGTCGTTGCGACAAATGCAGGCTAATATCCTGACTAAAAATGCTCCTCAGCAATCAGTGAATACACAGGTCGCTACAACTACGACTGCTGCTTCACAACCCATACGAAAGCTCTGTAATATGTTTAACGAAGACCGACTGACTTACTATTGGTTCCGTTATGCACAGCAGCTGCCCAATGATAAGCGTGCTACGATGGGACGCATGAAGGGTATGGCGTTGAAACTGAACACTGAAAATTGGGAGGTTACGGCGGTGGTAGAGAACGAATTGGTGGAGCAGACTATGCGACAAGAGCAGATTTCGCTGATGAACTACCTACGCACACAACTGCGAAACGATTATATTACTCTGAAGTTCGAAATTGTGGCTGACGATGCACCCAAACGTGCATTTAGCCGTGTAGAAAAGTTTAGAGAAATGTTGCAACGTTGGCCAGACCTTGACATGCTACGCAAAGAACTCGACCTTGAGTTGGCTTAATAGTAAGAAATTGTGTAGCGCAAATAAAAATAGATAATCAAATAAAAACTGAAAAATATCGCAATGGGACAAAATCTCCACAAGTATGTCACTGTGGCATACGAACTCTTTACCGACAATGAAAAGGGCATTCACGAACTCGTAGAAAAAGCTCCGGTAGAACATCCTTTCCAATTTATCTCGGGAATGGGTGTGGCACTCGATACTTTCGAAGAAGAAATTTTGAAATTGGCTGAAGGCGACAAATTCGACTTCGTTCTTCCTAATGCTTATGGCGATTACGAGGAAGAACGCGTGCTTGAACTCCAAAAAGAAATTTTCACTGTAAATGGTAAGTTCGACACAGAAATGATTTATCCAGGTGCTGTTGTGCCTTTGATGAATGCTGATGGTCAGCGTTTTCATGCCTTGGTACTCGAAGTAAAGGATGCAACAGTGATTGTAGACCTTAACCATCCACTCGCAGGTAAAGATCTTCACTTTAAGGGTGAAGTTGTTACTATGCGCGAGGCCTCGAACGAAGAAATTCAGAACTTCGTGAATGCAATGGGTGGTGGTTGTAACTGTGGTGGCGACTGTGAAGGTGGTTGCCATGGTCATGGCGATGGCGAAGGTTGCTGTGGTGGTCATGGCGAGGGGCATGGTCATGGCGAAGGCTGCTGCGGTGGACATGGCGGTGGTCATGGTCATGGCGAAGGTTGCTGCCATAATCATTGATAAGAACAATTACTACAGAGTTGGCAAATGCGGTTTTACTCCTTTATATATAGGTGTGGGCATTTTGCCAACTTTCTTTTATTCAACGTATGTTACATGAATAACTTGACTAAACTAATACATATTCTATGAATACTTTTGGACAGATATACAAACTCACAACTTTTGGTGAGAGTCATGGTGCTGGCATCGGTGGTGTAATAGATGGGATGCCTGCTGGTATTGAAGTAGATATGGAGTTTTTACAAGCAGAACTCGACCGCCGTAAACCAGGACAGAGTGCATTGACCACAGCACGCAAGGAGGGCGATAAGGTAGAAATCCTCTCTGGAGTGTTTGAGGGCAAAACAACGGGTTGTCCTATTGGTTTTTTAGTGCGTAATGAAAATCAGCATTCAAACGACTACGACAATATGCGGGATGTGTATCGCCCATCTCATGCAGACTTTACGTACCAAACAAAATATGGTATTCGCGACCATAGGGGTGGGGGACGCACTTCGGCACGTGAAACGATTGCACGTGTGGTAGGAGGTGCTTTTGCTAAAATGGTACTCCGACAAAAATGCATACGTATTACTGCTTATACCTCGCAAGTGGGTAATATTGCGCTTGAGGGCGGGTATAAAGATTACAATTTCGATGAAATAGAAAAGAACCCCGTACGTTGTCCAGACCCTAAGAAGGCAGAAGAAATGGCAAGGCTTATTGAGGAAGTGAAAGCAGACGGCGATACGATAGGGGGCATTATAACGGGGGTAATTGAAGGTTGCCCCGTAGGTCTAGGTGAACCTGTATTCGATAAACTACATGCGCAATTAGGTGCTGCCATGTTAGGCATTAATGCGGTGAAGGGCTTTGAATATGGTGAGGGGTTTGCCGGTGTTACAGCACGTGGTAGTGAGCAAAACGATGTCTTCGTGTCTGGAGCAGAGAATGGTATTCGCACACTTACCAATCATAGTGGAGGTATTCAAGGTGGATTGAGCAATGGACAAGATATTTATTTCCGTGTAGCTTTTAAACCTGTAGCTACTTTATTGCGCGAACAAAACACTGTAAATAAAGACGGAAAGGCGGTGGTATTGAAAGCTCGTGGTCGACATGATCCATGTGTGTTGCCTCGTGCCGTACCCATCGTTGAGGCCATGGCTGCGATGGTTATTCTCGATAATTTTATGCTTAATAACATACATAAGTGTTAAAAATCGGATTTTTGCAAACTTTTCTTGTCAAAATCTTGATTTTTCAGTTTAGATGTTATATATTTGCATCATGAAGTTGTCGTGATGATAACGCTATTAAATAGTTTAGTTAAGTCTAGTTTAGTTTTTGTGTTGGTTAATGGAGGCTCGTGGAGACGATGCCTCCATTAATTTCTTTGTGATAATAGACCTAAAAAATGATTTTGATTTTTGAGTATACAGAAAATGAAATACGTAAATTACAAAATAGCATACAAATAAATAAATAATCATAAAAAACACGACTAATGGCGAAATAGAGTAGTGAGGGGGGTTGTTATATAAAATAAAAGCAGTAATTTTGCATCTCGAAAGTAGGAAACATTCGAAACCTGCTTTGTTTTGAGGGGGTAAGTGCTCCCAGGTTAGTAATAACCCTCCGACCCGAGTCTACTGTAGTAAATTTGGGCGACGGAACATAAAACAATTTTCATATTATTTTCATAAGACTGAAATGCCAGGATTATTAGGAAAAAAAATCGGAATGACATCCGTATTCAGTGCCGAGGGTCAGAATGTACCATGCACTGTTATCGAAGTTGGTCCTTGCGTGGTAACGCAGATTAAGACCGTCGAGAAAGATGGCTATGCAGCCGTACAGGTTGGTTTCCAAGATGCTAAGGAGAAGAATACTTCTGCTCCTCTCATGGGCCACTTTAAGAAGGCTGGTGTTACCCCCAAACGTCATTTGGCCGAGTTCAAGGGCTTCGATCAAGAGTTGAACCTGGGTGACACGCTTACCGTGGAACTTTTCAACGACGCTAAGTATGTAGACGTAGTTGGTACTTCTAAGGGTAAGGGCTTCCAAGGCGTTGTGAAGCGTCATGGTTTCGGTGGTGTAGGTCAGAGCACTCACGGTCAGGACGACCGTTTGCGTAAGCCGGGTTCTATCGGCGCTTGTTCTTACCCCGCCAAAGTGTTCAAGGGTATGCGCATGGGTGGCCAAATGGGTGGCGACCGCGTAACTACGCAAAACTTGAAAGTGTTAAAGGTAATCCCCGAACACAACCTGCTCCTCATTAAGGGTTCTGTTCCCGGTTGCAAAGGTTCAATCGTAATTATCGAGAAGTAAGCAATGGAAGTTAGTGTATTCAATATCAAAGGTGAAGATACCGGCCGCAAGGTAACACTGAATGACAGTGTATTTGGCATTGAGCCGAACGACCACGCTATCTACCTCGATGTGAAGCAGTATCTCGCTGCTCAGCGTCAGGGTACAGCTAAGTCGAAGGAAAGAAGTGAGATGAGCGGTTCAACCCGCAAGCTCGGCCGTCAGAAAGGCGGTGGCGGTGCTCGTCGTGGTGACATCAACTCGCCTGTATTGGTAGGTGGTGCTCGCGTATTCGGTCCCAAGCCCCGTAACTATGACTTCAAGCTTAACAAGAAGATGAAGGCTCTTGCTCGTCGCAGTGCTCTTAGCTACAAGGCTCAAGAAAACGCACTCGTTGTAGTAGAAGACTTCAACCTTGAAGCTCCGAAGACTAAGGCTTTCATCGAAATTGTTAACAATCTTAAGGTTTCTGATAAGAAGGTGCTCGTAGTTCTTCCCGAAGCAAATAAAAACGTGTATTTGTCAGCCCGCAATCTTCAGGGTGCTAAGGTGGCTATCGCCTCAGACATCAACACTTACGGCGTGCTTAACGCAGCTGCAATGGTTGTAACTGAAAGTGCTCTTGCAAAGATCGAGTCTGTCTTAACCAAGTAAAAATAGCAACAGAAAATGGCATACATTATCAAACCTCTCGTATCTGAGAAGGCAAACGCCCTCACTGAGAAGCTGAATCAGTTTTGCTTCGTAGTGCGTCCTGAAGCTAATAAACTTCAGATTAAGGCAGAAATTGAAGCATTGTACAATGTAAACGTAGTAAGCGTTAACACTATCAAGTACGCTGGCAAAACTAAGTCACGCTACACTAAGGCAGGACTCGTTCGCGGCCGTAGCAATGCGTTCAAAAAGGCAATCGTAACCCTCAAAGAGGGTGAATCAATCGATTTCTACAGCAATATCTAAATAAATAATGGCAGTACGTAAATTTAAGCCCACTACACCGGGGCAGAGACACAAAATTATTGGTACGTTCGAAGAAATTACTGCATCCGTACCAGAAAAATCTCTCGTTTACGGTAAGCGCGTCTCAGGCGGTCGCAACAACACTGGTAAGATGACTATGCGTTATCTCGGTGGTGGCCACAAGAGAAAATTCCGCTTCATCGACTTTAAGCGTGAGAAAGACGGTGTACCCGCAGTTGTGAAGACTATCGAGTATGATCCTAACCGTTCAGCTCGTATCGCATTGCTCTTCTATGCTGATGGTGAAAAACGTTATATCATTGCTCCTAATGGATTGAAGGTTGGCGATCAGATTATGTCTGGTGCTGAAGCTGCTCCTGAAGTAGGTAACGCTCTTCCCTTGCAGAACATCCCCGTTGGTACCGTTATCCACAACATCGAGCTCCGTCCTGGTCAAGGCGCTTTGCTCGTTCGTTCTGCTGGTAACTTCGCACAGCTCACCTCACGTGAAGGTAAGTATTGTGTTATCAAGTTGCCTTCAGGTGAAACTCGCCAAATCCTCAGTGCTTGCAAAGCTACTATCGGTAGCGTAGGTAACTCAGATCATGCTCTCGAATCATCAGGTAAGGCAGGTCGCTCACGCTGGTTGGGACGTCGTCCTCACAACCGTGGTGTTGTAATGAACCCTGTTGATCACCCGATGGGTGGTGGTGAAGGCCGTCAGAGTGGTGGTCACCCACGCTCACGTACTGGTTTGTATGCTAAGGGCTTGAAGACAAGAGCTCCTAAGAAGCAGTCGAACAAGTACATTATCGAAAGACGTAAAAAGTAACAAGCACTAAAACAAAGAAGAATTTATGAGTCGTTCTCTTAAAAAAGGCCCGTACATCGCAGTCTCTCTCGAAAAGAAAGTTCTTGCCATGAACGAAAGCGGTAAGAAAAACGTGGTGAAGACATGGGCCAGAGCTTCAATGATATCGCCCGACTTCGTTGGTCATACCATTGCAGTTCACAACGGAAACAAATTCATCCCTGTTTATGTTACTGAAAACATGGTTGGCCACAAGCTCGGTGAGTTCGCACCCACCCGCAAGTTCGGCGGTCATGCTGGTAACAAGAAAAAGTAAGCAGGACTTTTCAATCCAGAAACAAAAAAGAATAATTTAAATAATGGGAGCAAGAAAAAGATTAGCGGCTGAAAAAAGAAAAGAAGCCCTGAAGACCCAATATTTTGCAAAATTGCAAAATGTTCCCTCTTCACCCCGCAAAATGCGCTACGTTGTAGACATGGTGCGCGGCATGGAGGTGAATCGCGCCCTCGGCACCCTCAAGTTCTCTAAGAAGGCTGCTTCTGAAGTACTCGAAAAGCTGTTGCGTTCGGCAATCGCTAACTGGGAACAGAAGAACGATCGCAAGGCTGAAGATGGCGAATTGTTTATAACCAAGATTTTTGTTGACGAAGGTGTTACGCTCAAGCGTATGCGTCCGGCTCCGCAGGGTAGAGGTTATAGAATTCGTAAACGTTCAAACCACGTAACTTTGTTCGTGGGTACTAAAAATAATGATTAATCGATATGGGACAGAAAGTAAATCCGATAAGTAACCGACTTGGTATTATTCGCGGTTGGGATTCTAACTGGTTCGGTGGCAACAACTTCGGTGACAATATCCTCGAAGACAGCAAAATCCGTAAGTATCTCGACGCTCGTTTGGCTAACGCTAGCGTATCTCGTATCGTAATCGAACGTACTCCGAAGATCATCACTATCACAGTTTGCACTTCACGCCCCGGTATCATCATCGGTAAGGGTGGTGCAGAAGTTGATAAACTCAAAGAAGAACTGAAGAAGATCACCGATAAGGACGTTCAAATCAATATCTTCGAAGTGAAGAAGCCCGACCTCGATGCTAATATCGTTGGTAAGAGCATCGCTCGCCAGGTTGAAGGCAAAATCGCTTACCGCCGCGCTATCAAAATGGCTATTGCTAACGCTATGCGCATGGGTGCAGAAGGTATCAAGGTGCAAATCTGCGGACGTCTTAACGGTGCTGAAATGGCCCGCAAGGAAATGTTCAAGGAAGGACGTACTCCTCTCCACACTCTCCGTGCTGATATCGACTACTGCCAGTGTGAAGCTCTCACAAAGGTAGGTTTGCTCGGCATCAAGGTTTGGATTTGCCGTGGCGAAGTTTATGGAAAGCGTGACCTCGCTCCTAACTTCACTCAGGAAAAGGAAACTCGTGGCAATGGTAACTTTAACGGTGGCCGCAAGTTCCGTAACAAGAGAAACAACAACCGCTAATCAGATTTTTCAGTTAGAGTATTATGTTACAACCGAAAAGAACAAAATACAGAAGACCGCAAAAAGGCCGTTGCAAAGGTAACGCACAGCGTGGCAACCAGCTTGCTTTTGGTAGCTTCGGCATCAAGAGCCTCGATACGCACTGGCTCACCGGTCGTCAAATCGAAGCAGCCCGTGTGGCCATGACACGTTACATGCAGCGTGAAGGTCAGAGCTGGATTCGTATCTTCCCCGATAAACCTATCACCAAGAAGCCTGCCGATGTACGTATGGGTAAGGGTAAAGGTGATCCCGTGGGTTACGTATTCCCCATCACTCCGGGCCGTATCATCTTCGAAATCGAAGGTGTACCTTTCGAAGTAGCCAAGGAAGCTCTCCGTTTGGCTGCGCAGAAACTCCCCGTTACTACTAAATTCGTTGTTAGACACGACTACGACAAAAACGCCTAATCATGAAGATTTCAGAAATTCGTCAAATCCCCGCAGCCGAGCTTTCACAGCGTATTGCTGACGAGGTCGCTAAATACAATCAGCTGGTGCTCAACCACAGCATCTCTCCTCTGGAAAATCCTTCACAGATCAAGGCTGCGCGTCGCACCATCGCTCAGATGAAGACAGTGTTGAGAGAAATCGAACTTAACAAGTAATAATGGTCCAGATGGAAGCTAGAAACTTAAGAAAAACAAGACAGGGTGTCGTTATCAGCAACAAGATGGACAAAACCATTGTTGTAGCTGCTAAGTTCAAAGAGAAGCACCCCATTTACGGTAAATTTATCTCAAAGACGAAAAAGTATCACGCTCACGACGAGAAAAACGACTGCAATGTCGGCGATACCGTGCTCATCATGGAAACTCGCCCCTTGAGCAAGACTAAGCGTTGGAGAGTTGTAGAAATTGTTGAAAGAGCTAAATAATTATGATACAAGCAGAATCAAGATTGACAGTTGCCGACAACAGCGGCGCACGCGAGGCTCTCTGCATCCGCGTTCTCGGTGGTACTAAGCGTCGTTACGCTTCAGTCGGTGATGTGATTGTCGTTTCTGTAAAGAACGTAATCCCGTCAAGCGATATTAAGAAAGGTACTGTATCAAAGGCTTTGATCGTTCGTACCAAAAAAGAAATCCGTCGTGCTGACGGTTCTTACATCCGTTTTGATGACAATGCTTGCGTATTGCTCAACAATGCCGGTGAACTGAGAGGTAGCCGTATCTTCGGCCCCGTGGCTCGTGAACTCCGCGCTGTCAACATGAAGGTCGTGTCTTTGGCACCTGAAGTACTTTAATCAAGATTTCAAAGAAAGTAATGAGTAAGTTACATATCAAAAAAGGCGACACCGTCTATGTAAACGCCGGTGAAGACAAGGGCAAGACCGGTAAGGTCACTAAGGTCCTCGTTGAAAAGCAGCGTGCCATCGTTGAGGGCGTCAACATGGTCTCTAAGAGCCAGAAGCCTAGCGCTAAGAACCCTCAGGGTGGCATCGTAAAGATGGAGGCTCCTATTCACATTTCTAACCTGAACGTAGTTGACCCCAAGACTGGTAAGCCTACTCGTATCGGTCGTCGTAAGAACGATGAAGGCAAGTTGGTACGTTTCGCTAAAAAATCAGGAGAGGAGATTAAGTAATGAGTAATACAGCACAACTTAAGAAAGAATATGCAGAGCGTATTGCCCCGGCTCTGATGAAGCAATTCAACTATTCTTCATCAATGCAAATCCCCGCACTGAAGAAGATCGTAATCAATCAGGGTCTTGGTATTGCTACTGCTGATAAGAAAATCATCGATGTAGCTATCAACGAACTTACTGCTATCACCGGTCAGAAGGCTGTTGCAACTGTTTCTAAGAAGGACGTTGCTAACTTCAAGCTCCGTAAAAAGATGCCTATCGGTGTTATGGTTACTCTTCGTCGCGAGCACATGTATGAGTTCCTCGAGAAACTCGTTCGCGTGGCTTTGCCCCGTATCCGTGACTTCAAGGGTATCGAAAGCAAGTTCGATGGTCGTGGTAACTACACACTCGGTATTCAGGAACAGATTATCTTCCCTGAAATCAATATCGATACTATCGATCGTATCCTCGGTATGAACATCACTTTCGTGACTACTGCTCCTACCGACGAAGAGGGTTACGCTCTCCTCAAGGAATTCGGTCTTCCTTTCAAAAACGCTAAAAACTAATTCGAAACTATGGCAAAAGAGTCAATGAAGGCACGCGAAGTGAAGCGTGCTAAGCTCGTCGCTAAGTACGCCGCCAAGCGTGCAGCGCTCAAGGAAATTGTCAATAAGTCGAATGATCCCGTGGAAGCTTACGAGGCTGCTCGTAAGCTCCAGAAGATCCCTCGCAATGCCAATCCTATCCGTCTGCACAATCGCTGCAAGATCACGGGTCGTCCCAAGGGTTACATTCGCCTCTTCGGTCTCTCGCGTATTCAGTTCCGCGAAATGGCTTCTAACGGTTTGATTCCCGGCGTAAAGAAGGCCAGCTGGTAAAGAACAAATTCCAATTTATTATTTAATATTGTCGGGGTTGTCCCGATTAATTAAACAATTCACAAAAATGACAGATCCTATAGCAGATTATCTTACGCGTTTGCGTAATGCTATCCAGGCAAAGCACCGTGTGGTTGAAGTGCCTGCGTCAAACTTGAAGAAGGATATCACTAAGATCCTCTTCGATCAGGGCTACATCCTCAACTACAAGTTCGAGGAAGATGGTGCTCAGGGCACTATCAAGATTGCTCTTAAGTACAATCCTCAGACTAAGGTGAACGCTATCAAAAAGTTGATCCGTGTTTCTAAGCCCGGTATGCGTAAGTATACTGGTTACCGTGAAATGCCCCGTGTTATCAATGGTCTTGGTGTTGCTATCATCTCTACTTCTAAGGGTGTAATGACAAACAAGGCAGCTGCTGATCTTAAGATTGGTGGTGAAGTTCTTTGCTACGTATATTAATTTAGGAGGAACAAAATGTCTAGAATAGGTAAATTGCCGATTAACATCCCTGCAGGTGTAACAGTTACCCTGAAGGATAATGTAGTGTCTGTAAAAGGACCGAAGGGTGAGCTCAGCCAGGCTGTTGATCCTTCCATCATCGTCACAATCGAGAACAACGAAATCACTTTCGCTATCGATGAAGCTAACGACACTGTTGAACAGAAGCAGAAGCAAGCTTTCCACGGCTTGTATCGTTCACTTGTAAACAACATGGTTGTTGGTGTTTCTGAAGGTTACTCAAAGGAAATGGAACTCGTTGGTGTAGGTTACCGTGTGTCTAACCAAGGCAACCTCATTGAGTTCAACTTGGGCTACACTCACGCCATCTTCCTTCAGGTTCCTGCCGAAGTTAAGGTTGAGACGAAGTCTGAACGAAACAAAAACCCGTATATCAAGCTCGAGTCATGCGACAAGCAATTGCTCGGTCTCGTATGCGCGAAAATCCGTTCTTTCCGCAAACCTGAACCTTACAAGGGTAAGGGTATTCTCTATGTGGGCGAGCAGATTCGTCGTAAGTCTGGTAAGTCCGCTGGTGCTAAGTAATTTAAATCTGTAAGATTATGACTACGAAAAAAGAACAAAGACGCGTAAAAATCAAATATCGGGTTCGTAATAAGATCTCTGGAACTGCTGCTCGTCCCCGTTTGACTGTATTCCGCAGCAACAAGCAGATCTACGTACAAGTTATCAACGACGAGACAGCTTCTACGCTCGTTTCAGCTTCTTCATTAGGTATGGAAACTATGCCTAAGAAGGAACAGGCTGCAAAGGTAGGCGAAGCTGTTGCAGCAAAGGCTATTGCTGCAGGTATCACTGAGGTCGTTTTCGATCGTAATGGCTACCTCTACCATGGTCGTGTTAAAGAAGTTGCAGAAGGTGCCCGCAAAGGCGGACTTAAATTCTAAATAAGATTATGGCAAACAGAGTAAACGTAAATACAGAAGAGTTAAAGGATAGACTGGTTGCTATCAATCGTGTTGTCAAGGTTACCAAGGGTGGTCGTACATTCACTTTTGCTGCTATCGTAGTAGTAGGTGACGGTAAGGGCGTTATTGGTTATGGTCTTGGTAAGGCTGGTGAAGTTACAGCAGCTATTGCTAAGGGCGTTGAGGCAGCTAAGAAGAATTTGGTTAAGGTTCCCGTTCTCAAGGGTACTGTACCCCACGAGCAAGCTGCTCGCTTTGGTGGTGCTGAGGTTCTTATCCTCCCCGCCGCTGAAGGTACAGGAGTTGTAGCCGGTGGCGCTATGCGTGCCGTGCTCGAGAGTGTTGGTGTAAAGAACGTTCTTGCTAAGTCAAAGGGTTCTTCTAATCCTCACAACCTCGTTAAGGCTACTATCTTGGCTTTGAGTGAAATGCGTGATGCACGTACGGTTGCTCAGCACCGTGGTGTTTCTATGGAAAAAGTATTCAGAGGATAAAGAATTATGGCAACGATTAAGATACAACAGACGAAGAGCCGTATCGGTGCTCCCAAGGACCAGAAACGCACACTCGATGCACTGGGTCTTACTAAGATGAACCACATCGTTGAAAAGGAAGATACTCCTGTTCTCCGCGGTATGATTCGCAAGGTACACCACTTAGTAACGGTCGTAGAATAATTTTCAAATAAAGAAGCTTTATGAAATTACATACATTAAAACCTGCTAATGGTGCTACTCATTCGTGCAAGCGTATTGGCCGTGGTCCCGGTTCGGGCATGGGCGGTACTTCTACTCGCGGTCACAAGGGTGCCAAGCAGCGTTCTGGTTATAGCAAGAAGATTGGTTTCGAAGGTGGTCAGATGCCTTTGCAGCGTCGTCTTCCCAAGTTCGGTTTTAAGAATATCAACCGTGTAGAATATAAGGCTATCAACTTGTCAACTCTTCAGGCTCTTGCCGAGGCTAAGAACCTTGAGAAGATTGGCGTTGCAGAGCTTCAGGCTGCAGGTTTCATTTCTTCAAGCCAGTTGGTGAAGATCCTTGGTAATGGTGAACTCAAGGCTAAATTGACCGTAGAGGCTCACGCATTCTCCAAGTCTGCCGAAGCTGCTATTGCAGCAGTTGGTGGCACAGCTACAAAAATCTAATCAAACCTACTTCGATGAAAAAAATAATCGAGACCATCAAGAACATTTGGAGAATTGAGGATTTGCGCACACGCCTCCTCATTACTATTCTCTTTGTTGCTATATACCGCTTCGGCTCGTTCATCGTGCTTCCGGGTATCGACCCTGCACGTTTGGAAGCTCTCCAGAATCAAACGAGCGAAGGTTTGATGTCCTTGTTGAATATGTTCTCGGGTGGTGCTTTCTCAAACGCTTCGGTGTTTGCGTTAGGTATCATGCCTTACATTTCTGCATCGATTGTCATCCAGCTTCTTGCCATCGCGGTGCCTTATTTCCAAAAGATGCAGCGTGAAGGTGAGAGTGGTCGTAGAAAAATCAATCAGTATACGCGTTGGTTGACAATAGCAATTCTGCTTTTCCAGGCTCCGACGTATCTGATTAACTTGAAGGCACAGACCGCTGGTTCAGGTGCTTTTTTGGTAGGAGATGGATTTTGGTTCATGTTCTCGTCTACGATTATCCTTGCGGCAGGTAGTATGTTTATCCTGTGGCTTGGCGAAAGAATCACCGACAAGGGCGTCGGCAATGGTGTGTCACTTATCATTATGATTGGTATCATTGCTCGTATGCCGAGTGCCTTTGTTGCTGAATTTGTTACAGCATTCAGCGGTGCTGAGGGAGGTGGCTTAATTAAGTTCCTCTTTGAGATTATCGCATTGCTCTTCGTAATGGCGTTGGCTATTATGCTTGTAAAGGCAACTCGCAAGGTTCCTGTACAGTATGCTCAGCGCATTGAAGGGAATCGTGCTGTTGGCGGTGCTCGCCAGTACATTCCGTTGAAGCTTTTTGCTGCCAACGTAATGCCTATCATCTTCGCACAAGCTATCATGTTCATTCCCCTGACTCTTGCACAAACTGTTTCCAAGAATGGAGGTAGTTGGGCACTGAATCAGTTCTTGGACCACACGAGCGTTCTTTACAACGTAGTGTTCGTCATTTTGATTGTAGCGTTTACGTACTTCTACACAGCTATCACTTTGAACCCAGTTCAGATGGCTGAAGATATGAAGCGTAACAATGGTTTCATTCCCGGCGTAAAGCCTGGCAAACCCACTGCAGATTACTTGGATGAGGTGATGTCACGCATCACATTCCCTGGTTCTCTCTTTATCGCTTTAATCGCTATCATGCCCGCCTTTGCAGGTATCTTCGGCGTAAAGCAAGAGTTTGCCCAATTCTTTGGTGGAACCTCATTGCTCATCCTTGTGGGTGTAGTTTTGGACACGTTACAGCAAATTGAAAGTCACCTCTTGGTGCGTCACTATGATGGACTGCTCAATTCAGGACATGTCCGCACACGTTCAACGAAGGTAGCTGCCTATTAATACTTAGTCTGAATGATTTATCTGAAGACCGACGATGAGATAGAGTTGTTGCGCAAAGCCAACTTGTTGGTTAGCGCAACGCTCACTGAAATAGCAAAAGTTGTTGAGCCGGGTGTCACAACCCGTCAGTTGGACACCTTGGCTGAACAATTTATAAGGGATCATGGCGCTGAGCCAACGTTTAAGGGATTTCCTAATCCGTATGGCGGTCCTTTCCCTGCTTCCATTTGCACATCAGTCAATAATGTTGTTGTGCATGGTATACCAAATGACGAACCGCTGCGTGATGGTGATATTGTTTCGGTTGATTGCGGTACGTTTATAGATGGTTTTTGCGGAGACTCTTGTTACACATTTTGTGTTGGCGAGGTTAAGCCCGAAGTAAAAGAATTGCTTCGTGTAACGAAGGAATCACTTTACAAAGGTATAGAGCAAGCTATCGCTGGACACCGTTTGGGAGACATTGGCTATGCAGTACAGCACCATTGCGAAGAGCATGGTTATGGTGTGGTACGTGAGTTCGTAGGTCATGGCATTGGTCATGAAATGCACGAAGATCCTCAAGTACCCAACTATGGCAAGCAAGGCACTGGCAAACAATTAAAAAATGGTTTGTGCATTGCCATTGAGCCCATGATTACAATGGGAAACCATGAGTTAGCAATGCTCGAAGACCGCTGGGGTGTCATCACACGCGACGGCAAACCGGCAGCTCATTTTGAGCATACAATAGCCATTCATCATGGCAAGGCCGACATCATGTCGTCGTTTGCAGAAATTGAAGAAGTAGAAAGACAAAAACATTAATATGGCAAAGGAAGCTGCTATCGAACAAGACGGGACAATCGTTGAAGCATTGAGCAATGCTATGTTCCGTGTAGAATTAGAGAACGGACACGAAATCACCGCTCACATTTCAGGTAAGATGCGTATGCACTACATCAAAATCCTTCCTGGTGATAAGGTGAAAGTAGAAATGAGTCCGTACGATCTTTCGAAAGGAAGAATTGTGTTCAGATACAAATAAACAAAACATAATGAAAACAAGAGCATCATTAAAGAAACGGTCTGCAGATTGCAAGATTGTACGTCGCAAAGGCCGTCTGTTTGTGATTAACAAAAAGAACCCTAAGTTCAAAATGCGTCAGGGTTAACCAAGTTCCGCAATAAACAAAATAAAATATGGCAATAAGAATTGTTGGTGTAGACCTCCCTCAGAACAAGCGTGGTGAGATCGCCCTGACCTACATCTACGGTATAGGTCGTAGTAGCTCGGCTAAAATCTTGGACGAAGCCGGCATTGACAGAGATATCAAAGTGAAGGATTGGACTGACGACCAAGCTGCCAAGATCCGTGAGATCATTGGTGCTGGTTACAAGGTAGAAGGTGACCTTCGCTCTGAAATCCAGCTGAACATCAAGCGTCTTATGGACATCGGTTGCTACCGTGGTGTTCGCCATCGTAACGGTCTTCCCGTTCGTGGTCAAAGCACAAAGAACAATGCTCGTACTCGCAAGGGTCGCAAAAAGACCGTTGCAAACAAGAAGAAAGCTACTAAATAATAAATAGATATGGCAAAGAAAACAGTTGCAGCAAAGAAGAGAAACGTGAAGGTTGACGCTATGGGTCAACTCCACGTACACAGCTCTTTCAACAATATCATTGTGTCTCTTGCAAACAGCGAGGGTCAGATTATTTCTTGGTCTTCTGCCGGTAAAATGGGTTTCCGTGGTTCTAAGAAGAACACTCCTTACGCAGCCCAGATGGCCGCTCAGGATTGCGCCAAAGTAGCTTACGACCTTGGTCTTCGCAAGGTGAAGGCATACGTTAAGGGTCCCGGTAATGGTCGTGAATCAGCTATCCGTGCTATCCACGGTGCTGGTATCGCTGTTACAGAGATTATCGACGTTACTCCGCTTCCCCACAACGGTTGCCGTCCTCCTAAGCGCAGAAGAGTATAACAAACGTAGTTTAACGTAAAAGAAATAAGATAAACAATGGCAAGATATATTGGCCCTAAGTCTCGTATCGCCCGTAAGTTTGGTGAGGCTATCTTCGGTGCTGACAAGGTGTTGGCAAAGCGCAATTATCCTCCTGGACAGCATGGCAACAACCGTCGTCGCAAGACTTCTGAATACGGTGTCATGCTCGCTGAAAAGCAGAAGGCAAAATACACTTACGGTGTGCTCGAAAAGCAGTTCCGCAACCTTTTTGAAAAGGCAGCTTCTGCATCTGGCATTACCGGTGAAATTCTCCTCCAGAGCCTCGAGTGCCGTCTCGACAATGTAGTATACCGTCTTGGTATTGCTCCTACTCGTGCAGCAGCTCGTCAGCTCGTCAATCACAAGCACATCACGGTTGATGGCCGCGTGGTAAACATCGCTTCTTACAGCGTTAAGCCTGGTCAGATCGTAGCTGTTCGCGAAAAGTCTAAGTCTCTCGAAGTTATTGCCGATGCATTGGCAGGCTTCAACCACAGCAAGTATCCTTGGATCGAATGGGATGAGACTACAAAGAGCGGCAAGCTTCTTCACAAGCCCGAACGTGCTGACATCCCTGAGAACATCAAGGAGCAGTTGATCGTCGAGTTGTACTCTAAAAACTAATCAATAATTCCCTTACATTCATGGCGATATTAGCATTTCAAAAACCTGACAAAGTAATAATGTTGGAAAACGACTCTAAGTTCGGTAAGTTTGAATTCCGTCCTTTGGAGCCTGGTTTCGGCACTACTGTCGGAAATGCATTACGTCGAATCCTTCTCTCTTCGCTTGAGGGTTATGCTATCAACACCATCAAGATTGAGGGTGTTGAGCATGAGTTTGCCACAGTGCCTGGAGTTAAGGAAGACGTTACCAACATTATACTCAACTTGAAGCAAGTTCGTTTCAAGCAGATTGTAGATGAATACGAAACCGAGAAGGCTACTATCACCATCTCTAACTCAACTGAGTTTAAAGCTGGCGATATAAGTAAGTTTCTCAATGGATTTGAAGTGTTAAATCCTGAATTAGTGATTTGTCACTTAGATTCTAAAGCCACGATGCAGATAACAATCTCGATCAACAAGGGTAGAGGTTACGTTCCCGCTGACGAGAATCGTGAATCATGCCAGGAGATCAACGAGATTGCTATCGACTCAATTTACACTCCTATCCGTAATGTAAAGTATGCTGTTGAGCCCTATCGTGTAGAGCAGAAGACAGACTACGACAAGCTCGTGCTTGAAATCACTACGGACGGTTCCATCCACCCGAAGGAAGCTCTTAAAGAGGCTGCAAAGATTTTGATCTACCACTTCATGCTCTTCTCAGACGAGAAGATCACAATGGAAGACAAACCTAATGCAGACAATGAAGAGTTCGATGAAGAAGTACTTCACATGCGTCAGTTGCTCAAGACTAAGTTGACCGACATGAACCTCTCAGTTCGTGCCCTCAACTGTCTTAAGGCTGCCGATGTTGAGACTCTTGGCGAACTTGTTCAGTACAACAAGACTGACCTCTTAAAGTTCCGTAACTTTGGTAAGAAATCGCTCAATGAGCTTGATGATTTGCTCGAGAGTCTGAATCTGTCGTTTGGAACTGACATTTCTAAGTATAAATTAGATAAAGATTAAAAACGTCTGAAATGAGACACAATAAAAAATTCAACCATCTGAGCCGTACTGCTTCTCATAGAAGCGCCATGCTCTCAAACATGGCTTGCTCTTTGATCAAGCACAAAAGAATCACTACGACTCTGGCCAAGGCTAAGGCGCTGAAGAAGTACGTAGAGCCCCTGATCACTAAGAGCAAGGACGATACAATGAACTCACGTCGTGTAGTGTTCAGCTATCTTCAGGATAAAGTTGCTGTAACCGAGCTGTTCCGTGAAATCCGCAGCAAGGTGCTTGACCGTCCCGGTGGCTACACTCGTATCATCAAGACTGGTTTCCGTGCCAGCGATGCTTCTGAGATGTGCTTCATCGAACTCGTAGACTTCGATGAGAACATGGCCAAGACTAAGAAGAAAGCAACTCGTACTCGTCGTAGCAAGAAGGCCGCTGCAACCGCAGAAGCTGAAGCTCCTGCAACTGAAGCCCCTGCAGAAGAGGCTAAGGCCGAGTAATATTGCGAAACTTGTCTATAAGGTGTGTCCAAGCACCTTAGGCTCTTACTCTATAACAAACGCAACTTCCAGCAATGGAGGTTGCGTTTTTTTGATGTATACTTATAGTCTTTTTTTATGTGTAATAGTTAAATATTACACAATAACGTTTTTTATTCTTCAAATAGTTGCATGATAAAATAAAGATTCATACTTTTGCAGTGTTATAGTATAATAGTACAGTAGACACTTATATGTTGCTCTAACATCAAATTGAAAGAAAAAATGATAGAAGTAAATAATGTAACGTATGGATATAGCCGTAGGGCTGCCAACGTATATACCGACTTTTCATTAAGTCTTCAACCCGGACGCATTTATGGTTTGTTGGGTAAGAATGGTACAGGTAAAAGTACTTTGCTCTATTTGATGAGCGGTTTGCTGCGTGCACAGAAAGGTTGTGTGACATTTGATGGTGTGAACGTTACAGAACGTCGTCCTGAGGTGTTGCGCGAAATGTTCATAGTGCCCGAGGAATTTGAACTTCCTGCAGTAACCATGCAGCGTTATGTTGAAGTAAATAAACCATTTTATCCCAACTTTAGTCAAGAGGTAATGGAGACTTGTTTAGCTGATTTTGAACTGCCTCTCAACGTAAACTTAGGTAATTTGAGTATGGGACAAAAGAAAAAAGCTTATATGAGCTTTGCTCTTGCCACCTGCACTCGTGTGTTATTGATGGATGAACCTACGAATGGACTTGATATTCCTTCAAAGAGTTTGTTCCGCAAGGTAGTAGCACGCCATATGACCGACGATCGCACATTTGTGATTTCTACGCATCAGGTGCGTGACATAGATATGCTCATTGACCATGTTGTGATGTTAGATGGTTCACACATTTTGCTTAATCGTTCAACGGCAGATATTTGTGCAGTATTGCGTTTTGAAGAGCGTCCTGTAGGTTCAGACACAAGCGATGCCCTCTTTGTGCAGCCCTCGCTCAAGGGCATTTCGGTAATAGTACCCAATGATAATCCCGATATGGAGTCGGCGCTCGATTTGGAACTTCTCTTTAGCTACGCTGAGAGTGGTAATCTTCCCAAAATATTAACAGACTAAGATAATTTATTTCTACAATGAAAAATTTCGATAAAGAACGTTTTGTCCAATTACTTAAATACGATGTAGTGAGTAATTGGCGCAACCATGTGAGTTTTGCCATAGGTGCTTTTTTAGCTCACTTTGCTGCGCAGTTTGGGATGATATATTTTTCTGTCAAAAACATGTACAATTCATTGCCCGAGCGTGCAGGGAATATTTGTAGAGATGCAGCTAGTATTTCGTTTGTGGTGTCGTACATTGTGTTTTCTGTAGCGTTGTCGCTGATGTTTGTCAATCTTAAAACCAAGCCCAAACGCATAGCCTATCTTATGTTACCTGCTACCAATGTCGAGAAATTCCTTTCGCGTTTTCTTCTTTTCACTTTGGGTGCAGGGGTAGTAAATTTTGTAGCATTCGTTTTTGCCGACCTTTTGCGCATGTTAGCGTTATCGGGCATGTGGGTAAGAGTGAATTCAGCCGTCCCTGAGGCATTTTGTTGTATTCAAGCAGCATTTACAGAATTTTTGCAATCTTGGTCGCGTTTTTCCTACACAGGCACATCAGAAGGTTTGTATGCGTTGTTTTCCTTTTCGTTGTTATTGTTGCAGTTCGTTCTATTTGTGCTGGGATCAGTGCTTTTTCGTAATCGCGCTTTTCTTAAAACCGCTGCGTGTTTGTTGGGTTTAGGCATTTTCATGTCGGTGTTGGTTTCCAGTGTAACATGTATGTCTTTAAAAAATACAATATTCCTTACATTAGTGTTCGACTATTGGTTACTAGTCATCACGCAACTGTTTTTTGTGTTAGAAGTTGTTTTATTATGGTTCAGCTATCGTTTGTTCAAGCGCATGCAAGTGGTTAGCCGCAAATTTTTTTAAAAAGCTTAAGTTATTAGGGTCTTATTAGAATAATAAATTGGTATTTTCTTGAACACAATAATTAGTGCGTATGAATTTTAAAGAAGGGCAACCCATATATGTGCAAATAGCCGAACGTTTGTGCGACGAGGTGTTAGCAGGTACTTACGCTCCCGATAGTCGTGTGCCAGGTGTGCGCGAATATTCAGCTTTGCTCGAGGTGAATGTAAATACCACAGTGAAGTCTTACGATCTGCTTGCACAGCGCGGTGTGCTTTATGCCAAACGTGGCATGGGATACTATGTTTCATCTGATGCACAAGCCCAAATACTAAAAGCGCGTCGAACCGATTTTCATCAACACATGTTGCCCACCCTTTTTCTGCAAATGCGCCAACTTGGTGTGTCGATAGACGAAGTTGTGGCAGCTTGGAAAACTTTTGAACAATGAACAATTTGAAAAGCATTTTAATGGCGTTAGCCGTATTGCTTGTATTGTTGGTAGTGTAGTGTATTCTTTGTGCAGTAGAAAATAGTGGGGCAACATTAACCAAGTGTTAGTGTTGTCCCACTATTATATATAAGTAGGTGTACAGAAGTGTATGTTGGTGAACACCTCTTTCAAGTCATTATACGAGTTCTCTACGCATTTTGCGCAAATGATGCAAGCGACGTCCTCGTTGGTATTTACGCCAAACGCCCATACCTACACTGGACCATGTCGGAATGTGTTTAATTTGGTGTCGCACCATGGGGATATCCCACAACAACATGAGCATGGCAAGAAGTAGAGAAGCAAGAAGTGTCCAACCAAATTCTATTTTTACAGCCTGTGCCAATAAACCTTCCACAAGGCGCTGCATGAGGTCAGAGAAATCGGTGTGACGTGCCGAAATGCCTACAGAGTCGACGTATTGCGAATAGCGTGCAAAGCCATCGGCAACATAATATTTCAAGCCAAGAGCGTGGAGCGCTGCACCAATGAGTCCGCCCAATAACATGTGTAGCACATTGAAAACCGAAAGCGCTTGAAAAAAATGTTCGAACGACATAATGGCATGCAAACACCACATAAAAGCAATGCACAACACGGCATAAGAAAAACCGCGGCAAATGATGGAGATGCGCAGCAAATCGATGGAGATGGAAGCGTCTATAAAAAAATAAAAACCTCCGGCATAGAGTGCAAACACAAAGAGCGCCAAGGCTATGAGGCGGTAAACATTCCAGCGCATGAGTCTAAGCCATCCCAAGCTAAACAAACACCCCACCCAAATGCCAGGTAGAGACCATTGGTTGAGCCATTCATAGGTGTGGTCGGCATAGTGCATCACCTCTTTGTAATAGACCATCTCAATTACGTGCTCGCTCGAAAAAAAAATCCACAACCTGAAGCAGCGTCGACAACGTGTCTGCTACACCCCCGTGTAACATTACTTGCTTGAAACTCGGTGCAAAGTTGCAAAAATTTTTTGAAATAAAGGTGGCAGATATTAATAAGGGATAAAGTAGACCGAAAGTTAGCGTTATTCAAAAAAACACCGTATATTTGGAGCGCTTAAAGGCAAAAACATACAATAACTTTAATACTTATCGCAACATGAAAGACCTAAAAGGTACAAAGACCGAAAAGAATTTGGCGACAGCGTTTGCAGGTGAGTCGCAGGCGCACACCAAATATCAGTATTACGCATCAAAGGCAAACAAAGATGGTTATGTGCAAATGGCGCACATCTTTGAGGAAACCTCGCGTAACGAGAAAGAACACGCCAAAATTTGGTTTAAGTTGCTTCACGGAGGCGAAGTGCCCACTACAGTCGATAATCTGAAGGATGCAGCCCAAGGCGAAAATTATGAGTGGACGGATATGTATGCCACCTTTGCCAAGGAAGCACGCGAGGAAGGTTTCGACGAAATTGCCGAAAAATTCGAGATGGTAGGAGCCATTGAGAAAGCTCACGAAGAGCGCTACCGTCGTTTGTTGCAAAACATTGAAGAAGGCATCGTGTTTAGTCGTGATGGCGACCGTGTATGGCAGTGCTCTAACTGTGGCCACATTGTGGTAGGCAAAAAAGCCCCCGAAGTATGCCCCGTTTGTGCCCATCCGCAAAGCTACTTTGAACTGCGTGCCGAGAACTATTGATTTTATAAAGAACTGCCTTATGCAGGTTCTTTGAACAAAGAAACCATGCCCGAAATGTGCAATCAGTGATGGTTGCGCGTTTCGGGCATGGTTGTTTTATTTTTTGCGGAGCGTGGATGTCGTATGGTTTTTATATGCTGAGAAATGAAGGGGATATCGCAAATGACAAATGACAAATGACATCGAAACTCTTTGATTATGAAGAAGAAAAGTGTCATTTTGTCATTTGAAATATATGTTAAAATGTGGTTTTATGGGGAATTTGCATGAATTATTCATGCAATTATGCCCATGTATTGATGGAGAGGAATGAGGAATTTAGAATGGCTTTCGAGTTGGTCTATGTGATATATATATTTTAACTTTTTCAAATTCGTGCTTTGGGTGATATGTACACACTCTCTTTAGGTATCGGTAAGGGTTCGGTATGATATCGGAATGATATCGGAATTCTGTTCTTCGGTTTGAAGGGTATTTTGTATATGTTTTGTTTACAGATTTGTGTGCGGTAAATATGTTTGTTTTGTTGAAATTGTTAGAATGGTTGTTAAAAAAAGATAGTCTTAGCGTTATTGGTAGGGACAAAAGAAAAGCATGGCTACCAATAAGTGAAAAAACTATGCCCAAGATACACAATCTGTGGTGATAGCACATCTTGGGCATAGCCTTTTATTTTTTGAGATACGTAGAGGGGATGAGGCTGTGGTTAAATGCCTCAACGCCTCAATAACCTACAGCCTCTTTGTATTATACCAAATGGCGGATATTGTCTTCGCGGTCGCCAGGAAGAAGGTCGATTACAGGAACCTCGATCATGGTGTAACAACCAGGTTGTTGGTGCATGGCAGCACGCGCAACGCAAACAAGCACTTGACCTGTCAGAGCAGGGTTGTTAATCTTCATATTGAAGTCGAAGAGCTGATTTTGTGTAGTACCGCTCACACCCTTACGAGTGAGATGAACACCATGACCCATGTCAATTACATCGTCTACAGAAGGAACGAGGTTAACGTGAGTTTCATCAGATGCAAAATAAGGATCAGCCTTGATAGCAGCAGCCACATCGTCGAAGTTATAACCCTCTTCAATTTCGATGTAAACCATGCGACGGTGAATGCCCTGACCTGTGGGGATAGTCATAGAAAGCGCCTTCTTTACACCCTCAATAGCCTTAACCGCTACGGTGTGACCCATAGACATACCCGGACCAAAGTTGGTGTAGGTGATGCCCTTGGGGGCAATGGCTTGAAGAAGGGTGCGCACTACAGAGTCAGAACCTGGGTCCCAACCCGCAGAAATGATGCTAACAGCACCGTGCTCTTTGGCTGTAGCGTCGAGGCTGCGACGAAGGTCAACAATCTGTGTGTGAATGTCGAAACTGTCGACTGTGTTGATGCCAAGAGCCAAAATCTCTTTAGCATACGCTTCGACCTTGCGAGTAGGAGTGGCGAGCACGGCAACATCAACGTCTTTAAGTTCGCGGATGTCCTTAACAACTTCGTATTTTTTGAGTTCGTCGGGGCAATCTTCAGCACCCTTGCGACGAACGATACCAGCTACTTCAAAATCGGGGGCGGCTTCAAGAGCCTGCAAAGTGTAGCGACCAATGTTACCATAGCCCACTACGGCTGCACGTATTTTCTTCATTTTGTTACAATTTAATTTGTTATCGTAGAAAAACGTTGCGAAGGTACGTAAAAATCTTGAAATATAACAAATTGTTTGCACATTATATAGAAAATAAGGGCACTTGCAAGGTGAAAAAGAGAGATGAAGAAAAGGGCGTAAAAAAAAAGAATAAAAAAAATGCTATCTTAGCTTTGCAAGTTTCGGTACAACTTTGTACCTTTGCCTTGAATTTACAGAAACCAAGTTACAAATGGAGACGTTTTTCAAATCGCACGCCTATTTGATGGAGCATTTTAACGCTCCTGTCAGGCGCTCGTTGATGGACACCATCGACTGGAGCTATCGTATGATAGGCATTAAAGGTCCTCGTGGCGTTGGACGTACATCCTTCCTGTTGCAGTATGCCAAAGAAAACTTTGACGTACGGCTTCGTCAGTGCCTATACATTAATCTCAATAGTTTTTATTTTCAAGCTCACGGTATTGTGGACTTTGCCGGCCGCTTTATGGCGGAAGGTGGACAGGTGTTGCTCATTGACCAGGCTTTTAAATTGCCAGGTTGGCGCGAACAATTATGCGAGTGCTATCACAAATATCCCTACTTGCGTATTGTTTATACCACCACATCGGTAAATTCGGAAGAGGAGGACGATTCAGAATTGTCTTCTATTAGCCGTACGTATGTGCTCCACGGTTTCTCTTTCCGT
Organism: uncultured Prevotella sp.; assembly: GCA_900543155.1. Lineage (GTDB taxonomy): Bacteria > Bacteroidota > Bacteroidia > Bacteroidales > Bacteroidaceae > Alloprevotella. The sequence continues at coordinate 16,435 of UQQN01000001.1, read as the reverse complement.
GAATATATCAATCTTGAAACCAATCAAAACTTTGAGGCTTACACCTTCGACCAGTTGCTTTCAGATAGTGATCAGATTCTGAAAACCATCTTGCCGAAAGTGCATCCATGGCATTATTTTCAAGACTATTTGCAGCATGGCTACTACCCCTTCTTCCTCGAGAATCACAACTTCACCGAGGCATTGCTTAAGGCAATGAATAACATGATAGAGGTAGACTTGCTCTTGAACAAGCAAATAGAGTTGAAATATTTGTCGCGTATTAAAAAGTTGCTCTACCTTCTTGCCATTGGCGACCCTTCAGCCCCCAATGTGAGCAAGTTGGCGCAAGAAATTGGAACTTCGCGTGCTACGGTAATGAACTATCTGAAGTATCTTGAGGAAACACGCCTTATAAATATGGTACACCATGAAGGTGAAACCTTCCCCAAGAAACCAGCTGCAATTTATCTGCACGATGCCAACTTGATGTATGCGCTTTATGAAAATTGCATGACGGAGCAAACTGTGATGGAGACTTACTTTGTAAACTGCTTGTGGCGTCACCACACAGTGAACAAGGGCAAGCGCATGGGCATGTTCCGCATTAACAATACAACTAATATCTGTGTATGCGACCGCGCACGTCGTGTACGCACTGCAGCCGACACAATCTATGTGAAGTATAACACAGACGCTGGTCGCGACAATGAGATTCCCCTCTGGCTATTTGGATTCTTATATTAAAATAAAAATATCCAATACAAAAAGATCGGTGTGCACGGATGTGCGAAAGTGCAGAAGTGCAGATTGAAGAAACATAACAAACAACATCTATTTAATACAGCTATGCTAAAGGTGTTATTATGCAAATAAAGGCTGTGTGACAAAGAACGGGTTCTGCTTTTGGGTAGCGACTCATTCACGCATTCATATAATTTGTATAACAGCATGATAGTGTAGCAAATTCGCAACTCATGGCAAACAAGAAATTTATTACTTGTGACGGTAACCAAGCTGCTGCGCACATTGCGTATATGTTCTCAGAGGTTGCTGCCATTTACCCCATCACTCCGTCATCTCCGATGGCAGAGCACGTTGATGAATGGTCTGCTCAGGGCCGTATCAACCTTTTTGGTGATACCGTAAAGGTACAGGAAATGCAGAGTGAAGGTGGTGCTGCAGGTGCAGTTCACGGTTCTTTGCAGGCAGGTGCACTCACCACTACCTTTACAGCTTCACAGGGCTTGCTCCTGATGATTCCTAATATGTACAAAATTGCGGGTGAATTGCTTCCCTGCGTGTTCCATGTTTCAGCACGTACCTTGGCTTCTCACTCACTTTGTATCTTTGGTGACCACTCTGACGTAATGGCTTGTCGCCAAACTGGCTTCGCAATGCTTTGCGAAGGTTCAGTACAGGAGGTTATGGACCTCTCGGCAGTAGCTCACCTCGCAGCGCTTGAAACTCGCGTTCCCTTTATCAACTTCTTCGATGGTTTCCGTACTTCACACGAATATCAGAAGATTGAGGTAATGGACCAAGAAGATATCCGTCCGCTCGTTCCGATGGATAAGGTTTCAGAGTTCCGTAACCGTTCCCTCACTCCTGAGCATCCTGTAGCTCGTGGTATGGCAGAAAACCCCGAAACTTTCTTTGCACATCGCGAAGTTTGCAACCCCTATTATGATTCAGTTCCCGCAGCCGTTGAAAAGTATATGGCTGAAATCAGCAAGATTACAGGTCGCGAATACAAGCTCTTCAGCTACTATGGTGCTGAGGATGCAGAGCGCGTAATCATTTGCATGGGTTCTGTTACAGAGGCTGCTCGCGAAGCCATCGATTACCTTAACGCTAAGGGCGAAAAGGTGGGTATGGTAAGCGTACACCTCTATCGTCCTTTCTCTGTAAAGCACTTGCTCGCTGCTGTGCCTAAGACTTGTAAGAAGATTGCCGTACTCGACCGTACAAAGGAACCCGGTGCAAACGGCGAACCTCTCTATCTCGACGTGAAGGATGCATTCTACGACGTAGAAAATCGTCCTCTCATCGTAGGTGGTCGTTATGGTCTTGGTTCTTGCGACACAACTCCTACTATGATCATCTCGGTTTACGACAACCTCGCTTTGCCCGAACCTAAGGATCACTTCACTGTAGGTATCGTTGATGATGTAACCTTCCATTCACTCCCCTTGGAGAAGGAAATGGCACTTGGTGGCGAAGGCATCTTCGAGGCTAAGTTCTATGGTTTGGGTGCCGATGGTACTGTAGGTGCTAACAAGAACTCTATTAAGATTATTGGTGACAACACCGATAAGTATTGCCAGGCATACTTCTCATACGACTCAAAGAAGTCGGGTGGTTTCACTTGCTCACACCTCCGTTTTGGCGATCACCCCATCCGTTCTACTTATCAGATTAAGACTCCTAACTTCGTGGCTTGCCACGTTCAGGCTTATCTGCACATGTACGACGTGCTCCGTGGTTTGCGCGATAACGGTACTTTCCTCCTCAATACAATTTGGGAAGGCGACGAGTTGGCAAATAACTTGCCCAACAACGTAAAGCGCTACTTTGCTGAACACAACATCACAGTTTACTATATCAACGCCACTAAGATTGCTCAGGAAATTGGTCTTGGCAACCGCACCAACACCATCTTGCAGTCAGCCTTCTTCCGTATTACTGGCGTAATCCCCGTAGATTTGGCAGTAGAACAGATGAAGAAGTTCATTGTGAAGTCATACAGCAAGAAGGGTCAGGATATTGTAGATAAGAACTACCAGGCTGTAGACCGTGGTGGCGAATACAAGCAACTCGCTGTTGATCCCGCTTGGGCTAACCTCCCCGAAGATGAGAAGGTTGTTCGTGATGAACCCGCATTCATCTCAGAAATGGTACGTCCTATCAACGCACAGAATGGCGACCTCCTTCCCGTTAGTGCCTTCAAGGTATCAGAAGATGGTACTTGGCATCAGGGTACAGCCGCTTACGAAAAGCGTGGTGTAGCAGCCTTCGTTCCTGTATGGCACAAGGAAAACTGTATTCAGTGTAACAAGTGTGACTTTGTATGTCCTCACGCTGCCATCCGTCCGTTCGTTCTTACCGACGAAGAACTCGCTGGTTTCAAGGGCGAATCAATTGAGATGAAGGCACCCGCAGCAATGAAGGGTATGCACTTCGTACAGCAGGTTGACGTAATGGACTGCCTTGGTTGCGGTAACTGCGTTGACGTATGTCCTGGTTTGAAGGGTAACAAGGCACTCGAAATGGTACCCCTCGCAGGTCAGGAAGCTGAGGCTGAAAACTGGGAATACTGCACAAAGAACGTTACAAGCAAGCAAAACTTGGTAGACGTGAAACTCAACCCCAAGAACTCGCAGTTTGCTACTCCTCTCTTTGAGTTCTCAGGTGCTTGCTCTGGTTGTGGTGAAACTCCTTACGTGAAACTCGTTAGCCAACTCTTCGGTGATCGTCAGATGATCGCCAATGCTACTGGTTGTTCTTCAATCTACTCAGGTTCTATCCCCTCAACTCCTTACACAACAAACGAGAAGGGTGAAGGTCCTGCTTGGGCTAACTCGTTGTTCGAGGACTTCTGTGAATTTGGTATGGGTATGATCCTTGCCAACAAGAAGATGCGTGCACGCATCCAGAAGGTGCTCGAAGAGGCTATTGCTCACGAAGGAACTCCCGCAGAATTCAAGGAAGCTGCACAAGAATGGATTGCTGGTCAGAACGACGCAGAAGCAAGCCGTGCTGCTGCTCAGAAGCTCGAGCCTATGATTAAGGCTGGTGCTGAGAAGGGTTGCGAGTCATGCAAGCAACTTGCAGAATTGACTCACTTCCTTACTAAGCGTAGCCAGTGGATTATTGGTGGTGATGGTGCTTCATACGATATCGGTTACGGTGGTCTTGACCACGTACTCGCAAGTGGCGAAGATGTGAACATCCTTGTACTCGATACTGAGGTTTACTCTAACACCGGTGGTCAGGCTTCAAAGGCAACTCCTGTAGGTGCTATTGCACAGTTCGCTGCAGCAGGTAAGCGTGTAACTAAGAAAGACCTTGGCTTGATGCAAGCTACTTATGGCTACATCTACGTAGCTCAGGTAGCTATGGGTGCTGATCAAGCACAATGCCTCAAGGCTATTAAGGAAGCTGAGGCTTATCACGGTCCTTCACTCATCATTGCTTATGCTCCTTGTATCAACCACGGTTTGAAGATTAAGGGTGGTATGGGTCGTAGTCAGGCTGAGGAAGCTCGTGCCGTTGCTTGTGGTTACTGGCACTTGTGGCGTTTCAATCCTGAACTCGCTGATCAAGGCAAGAACCCCTTCACACTCGACTCTAAGGAACCCAACTGGGATATGTTCCAGGATTACCTCGATCACGAAGTACGCTTCCTCTCATTGAAGAAGGCACTTCCCGAACAGGCTCAGGAACTTTACGATGAAACTAAGCGTGCTGCTCAACGTCGTTATGCCGCTTACGTTCGTAAGACTCAGGAGGATTGGTCACTTCCTCAGGAATAAATCACAAGATGTCAAATCTCAGACAACTGTCTGATTTGAACATATAACATTAAAGCGCATTCCGCATGTTTTTAAAACATACGGAGTGTGCTTTTTTCTTTTGTGGTGTATGTAGAGAAATAGTTGCCTATTTTATTAAAAGTATTCAAAAGTCCCTCATAAAAGTGTAGTGACACAGCAAAAAGTCCCTCATAAAAGTGTAGTGATATGGTAAAAAGTCCCTCATAAAAGTGTAATTTACTTTGTTAGTTTCTTGATTATCACTATATTTGCAGCAGTTAATAATTTAATCCTAAAATATAGCGTATGGAACGGTCAATAATGAAGGATCTTGTGGCTTGGAAAAATCGTGCAGATAGAAAGCCACTTATCCTTTTAGGTGCAAGACAAATTGGTAAAACCTACATATTAAAGGAATTTGGAAAACGTGAATTTAAAAATGTAGCTTACATAAATTGTGATAATAATGCAATGGTGCAAGATTTGTTTGCGCCAGATTATAATATAGAACGTATAGTACTTGCTATCAGCGCTCTAACGGGGGTGGATGTAAAGGCTGGTGAGACTCTTATTATATTGGATGAAATTCAAGAGTTGAAGCGTGGGCTTTCAGCTCTAAAATATTTTTGTGAGGATGCGTCTCAATATCATGTAGCAGTAGCGGGGTCTTTGCTTGGCATTACGTTACATCAGGGTGAATCATATCCAGTGGGTAAGGTGAATACTCTAACTATGTATCCAATGAGTTTTGAGGAATTTCTTTGGGCGTGTGGAAAAGAGAAAATGGCAGATTTGCTGCATACCATGCAGTGGAACGTGGTGTGTGGATTAAAGACTGCTTATACAGAATTTTTACGCAAATATTACTTTGTTGGTGGAATGCCTGAAGCTGTAAAGGAATTTGTTAAAACAAATAGTGCGCCAGCAGTACGTGAAATTCAAAATGAAATTCTTTTAGCATATGATAGAGATATTTCGAAGCATGCACCCACAGAGCAAGTTGTACGTATTAATCAAGTGTGGAATTCAATACCTTCACAATTAGCGAAAGAAAATCGTAAGTTTATTTATGGATTAGTAAAGCAAGGAGCACGAGCAAAGGATTATGAATTAGCCATACAATGGCTTATTGATGCTGGTCTTGTGTATAAGGTGAATCGTTCTAAAATGCTATCGGTTCCTTTAAAGATACATGAAGATATTTCAGCGTTCAAGTTATTCTTGTTAGATGTAGGGTTGTTAGGAGCAATGAGTCAAATTCCACCTGCAATGCTCTTATTACCTAATTCAGCAAATACAGCAAAAGGTGATTTCACTGAAAACTATGTATGTTGTCAAATGAGTTTGTTGCGTAATATGCCAATCTATTATTTTAGTAAGGATAATAGTCAACTTGAACTCGATTTTGTTGTTCAAATTGGTGATGAGGTCTTCCCCGTTGAAGTTAAAGCCGAAGAGAACTTGCAGGCAAAATCATTAAAGGTGGTATTGCAAAAACATGAAAACATGCACGGCTTGCGTTTTTCAATGAGTGACTATCGTGTAGAAGAGCGTATGACTAATGTGCCTTTATATGGTATTTCTGCATATTTGCAAGACAAGTTGTTGCAGTATGTAAAGGGGCTTGAAATGTTGAATTCATAATATATTGGGAGACGTCTAATATGTTTATAGATAAACATAGAATTATGCCTCTTTACCCATAAGCGAGTGCAAACAAAAAAAGCAGTTATTCATTGCTGAATAACTGCTTTACAATTCAGTCGGGGTGACTGGATTCGAACCAGCGACCACACGCCCCCCAGACGCGTACTCTAACCGGGCTGAGCTACACCCCGAATTGCGAGTGCAAAAGTACTACTTTTTATTGAACTGACAAATTTTTGAGAAGTTTTTTTGAAGATTTTTTTCAATAAAGGTTTTTCTAAAGCATTTTGATTTTGTTTTGCTAAGGGTAGGGTGGGGAACAGACAAAGTGTAGGCACTCTTTTTGGGCATTCGTAAAAAGCTTGCTAACTTTGCAGTCGAAAAGAAAGATACTAAAATAACACCTACTTACGACACACACACAATGTTGAGTACACAAGCTAAGGGCTACATTTACGGATGCATAGCAGCCGTGAGTTATGGCGTAAATCCCATTTGCGCCAAATATCTTTATCAAGATGGGTATAATTCAAACAGCGTATTGTTCTACCGTTTTTTGTTTGGTAGCATCATGTTGGCATTGTTAATGATGGTGCAGCGCAAAAGTTTTGCCATTACGCGTAAAGAAGCCACCGTGCTTAGTGCATTGGGCGTGGTGTTTGCTGTCTCATCGCTCACCTATTTCTTGAGTTTCCACTACATGTCGGCAGGTGTAGCTGCCACTTTAGTGTTTGCCTATCCCGTATTCACCGCCTTACTTATGGCTCTATTTTTTCACGAGCGCATCAAGTGGCCAAGCATCACAGCCATCTTGCTTACGGTAGGTGGCATCGCCCTGCTTTATAAAGATGACAGCGGACGTGCCATAGCCACAATGGGTATAGTGTTGATATTGGTTTCAGCTTTATCATACGCCTTGTATATTATCATTGTCAATCGCAGTGGCATCGTTATGTCGAGCGTAAAACTCACCTTTTATGCCATGACAGCCTGTTTGGTATGTCTCACGCTTTATGCCTTGCTAACCCCGACGGGTGCCTTGCAAATGCTCCATACCCCCATGCAATGGAGCATGGCGTTGACCTTAGGTTTGGTGCCTACAGTCATTTCATTGGTCTTTATGGCAATGGCAATACAGTGTATAGGTTCCACACCCACCGCCATAATGGGGGCACTCGAACCAGTTACTGCAGCCGTTTTGGGCATAATGTTGTTTGGCGAGGTTTTGACTGTACGCATCAGTTTAGGCATTGCACTCATATTATTCTCAGTGAGTCTAATTATTTTAGATAATAAGTTGCGCAAGGCTTTAGCCAATGTAAAGGTGGTAAAGCGTGGCAAACTTATTGTGAAGAAGATTAGGTGGAAATAAGAAATAAGTATTAAGTAATAAGTATTACAAACAATTGAATAATGTAGACTGTGCAAGGCAGACTCCAATAGCTTGTAATACTTAATACTTGTTCTTTACTTCTTCTCACATAGTTTGTAATACTTAATACTTAATACTTAATACTTTTTTTTTATCTTTGCAGCATTATGAGTAATCAAGAAAATATCTACCCTATATTCGACCGTATGCTTTCGCGTCAGGACAAGGAAGCTTTGCTCCATCAGCGTGGTGTGATGCTTTGGTTTACTGGACTCAGTGGAAGTGGTAAAAGCACTGTGGCTATTGCCCTTGAACGTGAATTGCATAAGCGTGGACTGCTTTGTCGTATACTCGATGGCGACAATATTCGTATGGGCATCAATGCCAATTTAGGTTTTTCAGAGGAAGATCGTCGCGAAAATATTCGTCGTGTAGCAGAAGTGGCAAAACTCTTTGTCGATACGGGTATTATCACCATAGCAGCCTTTGTGAGTCCTACCGAGGAACTTCGTCAGTTGGCAGAAAACATCATTGGTAAGGACGATTTTAAGGAAATATTCATCTCTACACCGATTGAAGAGTGTGAGCGTCGCGACGTAAAAGGTCTTTATGCCCGTGCTCGCCGTGGTGAAGTGAAAAACTTTACTGGTATTTCGGCACCTTTTGAGGCTCCCAAACATCCAGCTTTAAGCATTGATACTTCAAAAATGCCTCTTGAAGAGAGCGTGAATATGTTGCTTAAATTTTTAAACGTGCAGTAAGTGTAAAAACGCACAGATTAGAGAATCTCTTAAATAGAATAATTTTAGAAAATGGAAATTAAGATAAATAGTTTGGCAGATATGCCTGCTGCAGCCAAAGCTTTTATTGAGGCTATGGACCAAAACACTGTTTTTGCTTTTTATGGCAAGATGGGTGCAGGCAAAACCACTTTTATTAAGGCAGTGTGCGAGGCGCTCGGTGTGACCGATGTGGTCAACTCGCCCACCTTTAGCATTGTCAATGAGTATCGCTCAGACAATACAGGCGAACTTATTTACCACTTCGATTTTTACCGCATTAAAAAACTCGATGAGGTATACGATATGGGCTACGAAGATTACTTCTACTCAGGTGCCGTATGCTTCATAGAATGGCCCGAACTTATTGAAGAGGTCCTTCCTGGCGATGCCGTGAAAGTGACAATTGAAGAACAAGAAGATGGTAGTCGCGTAATTAGTTTTTAAGGGTTGGGAAATCTTCTCTTCAATAACTTTCCAAAACTTCCCCTCAATAACTCCCCCTAACTTCTTCAATAACTCCCTTTTCAATAAATCAACTATGAAATTATTCCTAACCCTTGCAGCCAGCGTACTTTCACTCTCGCTCTCGGCACAGACTGTGGTTCGTATGAACGACCTCAAGCCTGAGCAAAAAGCTGCAGCAACCGACCTAAAACTTACAGGTCAACTCTCTACGAGTGGCAACTCCGACTTTCGTCAGTTGCGCGACCTCTGTTATCAACTCCGCCATGTCGACCTCAGCATGGCAGATTGCGAAGTCATCCCCAATAATGCCTTCCACTCTCGTCCTGTGCTCGAGAGCATCGTGCTCCCCACACAAGTAAAGAGCATAGGTTCGCAGGCATTCTATGCATGTCACTCACTTCGTAAAATCACCTTGCCCAAGTCGGTAACTCGAGTAGGCGATGCAGCCTTTTCAAGTTGCGAGAACCTAAAAGAAATTACAATCGAGGGTACTCCCATGTTGGGTGAATTTTCTTTTGCTCGCTTAAAAGGGTTGCGCACCGTTCGTGTCAATGCAGCCGAACCTCCTGTAGCTGCCGTATCAGCATTCGAGGGTATCGATCGTAAAAAAGTAAAACTCATTGTGCCTCGTGGCAGTGAACTCAAATATCGCAAGGCAGCAGGTTGGAGTCGTTTCTTTAGCACCCCCGAAAATCAAAACCGCCTTTGCAACCCCGCCGAGGTTCTCTTGCCCCAACCCGTTAGCTTAAAAGTATTAGACGGTTCACCACTCAGCCTTAACAAAGTGTGGGAGGTGATAGCCGCCGAAGGTTTGGCAAACGAATGTATGCAAGCAGAGCGTATCTTGCGCGAACGCTTACCTAAGGTAAAGAATCCCAAACTCGCAGGTCGTGCCACAATTACATTAGGCATCGACAAAACCCTCGACGACTCTGAAGCCTACGTGTTGCAAATCAATGAAAAAGGCGTAGAAATTCAAGGCAAAACCGCCCAAGGCGTGTTCTATGGCTTAATGACCCTCGACCAACTCATGCGTGGCGATGGTACCTCAGCTTGTTGCGAGGCAATTCCTCAACTCTGCATCGAAGATGCACCCCGCACCCACATCCGTGAGTTGATGCTCGACCCTTGTCGCACTTTCATCCCCTTCGAAGACCTCAAGGCATTTGTACCCGAAATGGCACGTTACAAATACAACACCATTCACCTTCACCTCACCGACGACCAAGCATGGCGAATCGAAATCAAAAAATATCCTGAGCTCACTGCAAAAGCCTCTTCGCGTGTAGGTATGGACGATATGTTAGTACCCATCTCTGGATACTACACCCAAGAGCAAATGCGCGAGTTCGTAGCCTATGCTGCACAATATCATGTGCAAGTAGTTCCCGAAATCGAAATGCCTGGTCACGAAGTAGCAGCCATTCACGTATTCCCCGAACTCACTTGTGGCAAAAAGCAAGTACCCATCCGCACCACCTGTGGCGTGTCCGACAATCTGCTCTGCCCTGGTAGCGAGTTTACTTTCGAATTCTTGGGTAACGTATTCCGCGAATTGGCAGACATCTTCCCCTCACCCTACATCCACTTAGGAGGTGATGAGGCTGGTAATCCCGCTCTCGACTGTTGGACACACTGCGACAGCTGCAAGGCATTAAAGAAAGAACTCGGCATTACCACCACCGACCGCTCAGAGAATTGGCGTTTGCAAGAGTACATGTTTAATCGTGTAATTGACACCTTGCGCACCAAGTATAACAAAACCCCCATGTTCTGGTACGAAACCGACTTTAAGAAGATTCAGCCTGGTTGCGTAACCTTCTCTTGGCGTCATGGACTTACTAAGCGTGCGCTTGAAGCAGCCGTGGCAAACAATGCCAAAATTATGCTTTGTCCTGGCGAACACTGTTACCTCGACTATCCTATGAAGGGGGGCGATATGCCCGAGGTAAACTGGGGTATGCCTATTATTACCCTCAAGCGTAGCTATGAACTTGATCCCTCATGGGGCATGGGTCCTGAGTTTGAGAAGAACAATCTCTTTGGTGTTGCCGGAACACTTTGGAGTGAGTGTATCAATAGCCCTGAGCGCATTTACTACCAAGCCTATCCGCGTGCCTTGGCACTCTCAGAGGTGGGATGGAGTCCTAATAATGTGCGTTCGTGGGACGGCTTCCTCAAGCGTCTTTCGCCCGTATTAAAGGACATGATGCGCCGTGGCATAACCTTCTCCATGCAATACTAGAAGATAATGTATAATGTACAAGGTATAATGTATAATTGCAAGGCAATTTGCGCCTTGTGAGTCATTACATCGGATTTGGCAAGTGGCTCGTCCTCTTGCTAAATCCGATTTTCATTGTTCTTTAGTTCCTTATTTCCCCGAAAAAATGAAGCAATATCTCAAACCCCTCAGTTATGTGCTATTAGTGCATGTAGTGGCATTGGTCATAATGAGTCTGTTCCGCCTTGTGTTCTATTTCACAGTGGCACACCAACTCACCCCCGATGTGTCAGGTCAGCCCCACCTTATCGCCACCGCTTTTTTACGTGGCGTGTGGTTCGACAACGTCATAGCCTGTTACGTCACCGCCCTTCCCCTCGTTGTAGTTTGCGTAATGGCAGGGGTAGGGTGGTCGAAGCATTGGATATACCGAGCCCTTAATGTGTGGTATGGCGTGTTCTATGCCCTTGTGTTCATGGCAGAGGCAGGCAATATTCCCTACTTCAACTACTTCACCAAAATGCTCAATGCCTCCATCTGGAATTGGGCAGAATATGGTGGCACCACCTTAGGTATGATATTTGGCGAAGCCTCCTACTACCTCTACATAGCCTGCTATTTCATAGCCATTGCAGCATTTGTTTGGATGCTTCGTTTCTTGCGCAAGCAATACATCGCAAGCCAACTCCGCGCAGTGTCAACTACGGCTTACCCACTTCGCCAAAAACTCCTCACCCTTCCCCTCACATTGGTGCTGTTAGGGGCTTGCTTCTTAGGCATACGCGGACGTTTGGGTTACAACCCCATCAAGGTGAGCGCAGCCTATTTCTGCACCAGTCCGGTGCTCAATAACGTAGGTGTCAACCCCATGTTCAGCTTGCTAAACAGCACACTCGATGCCATGCGTCCCGAAAATCGCACCCTCCACCTCATGCCCCCAGCACAAGCCGTGGCACAAGTGCAGCAACTCTATGGCAGAAAGGGCATTGACGGACTCTCGCCTATCGCCCGTCAAGTGCGTCCCGAGGGCAAACCCACTCGTCAAAATGTGGTAGTAGTGTTAATGGAATCCATGTCAGCCAAACTCATGGGCGCCTTTGGCAATCCCCATGCACTAACCCCTAATTTAGATTCGCTCTACCACCACTCCCTGAGCTTTTCTAATTGCTATTCGGCAGGCAACCACACCAACCACGGACTCTATGCCACGCTCTATTCATTCCCCTCTATTATGTTTCGCAATGCCATGAAGGGAACCAGCATACCCGTATACTCAGGGTTGCCCACTGTGTTGCAAAAAGCAGGCTACAGCACAATGTTCTTTATGACGCACGAGAGTCAATACGACAATATGAATGCCTTTCTTCGCACCAATGGCTACGACGAAATCTATGCACAAGAGAATTATCCGCGCGAAAAGGTAGTCAATCATTTTGGCGTACCCGACGATTACCTCTTCACCTACGCCCTCCCCGTGTTGCGTCGTCATGCAGCCCAACATCGTCCCTTCTTTGCCACCTTGCTCACCATAAGCAACCATCCGCCTTACGTCATCCCCCAAGCGTTCAACGACCCCAAACTCACCCCCGAACAGCAAATTGTGCGTTATGCCGACCATTGCATCGGAGCCTTTATGCGCGAGGTGCAGAAAGAGCCGTGGGCAAAAAACACGCTTTTTGTATTCTTGGGCGATCATGGCAAAATGGTGGGACAGGCAGATTGTGAGTTGCCCGAGTCGTTCAATCACATCCCGCTCATCTTCCATGCCTCGTGGTTAAAGCCCGAGCAGCGCACCCAGTTTACCGGACAAGTAGACGTGGCACCCACCATCTTAGGACTTTTGCGCCAACCCTATGTGCAAAACAACTTTGGTCTCGACCTCCTGCACGATGCACCGCGTCCTGCAGCTTTCTACACAGCCGACAAAACCATTGCTGCTCGCAACGCCACTGCCCTCTATGTGTATAATGCCGAGGATCAGCGCGAATATTGTTATCATCTTGCGCCCAATGGCAAACCGCGCCCTGCAACCTTTGGTCCCGATTTTCAGCAACTCAAGTCCTATGTTTTCCCCTTGCTCCAAACAACCGAGTATATGGTGCAGCATGGAATGACAAAAGATAAATAACTTAATTTTCGGATTCAGTCAAGACGCCCTGAAGGGGCAACAGCACATAGCCCAGGGCAAGCGAAGCGATACCCTGGGTCAAAGTACGTTCGTTAGTGTCGCCCTGTAAGGGCAGAAGCTTTAAATAAATTATTCAACACCGAATGCTTTTGCCCTTACAGGGCGTCAATGCTATGGCAATTCGTAACCCAGGGTGTCGCTTCGCTTGCCCTGGGCTAGGCGCTGCTGCCCTTTCAGGGCGTGCATTATCGGCTGCACCTCAGCAATTCAAGCAAGCTTGATTGCATTCGGTTTGCACGATAATTCAGGGCGTCTTGACTAAATCCGAAAACTTAATACTTAACATTTTACCTTGCTATTTAGCTTATTACTATTTTTATAGGCGGCACCGCGGATTCGGCTTTTGCCAAAGGGAACAGAGAAGCTAACCATGATGAGGCGATTGTTGGTAATGTTTCGGCTATTCACTGCATAGTAGTCTGTTCGGTATGACCAACGTTCGTGCATATCAGAACCGAATAAGTTGACAGCGGTGAACTGTAATACACCTCCAAAATCGAATATCTTGGTTAATGAACCAGACACGTGATAAGAAGCAACCTTGTTTTTTCCTATGCCCTTAAAGGCAGTCGAACCGCTTGCATAAACCTCCGCATTCCAACGTTTGCGTTTTGACAAACGCACAGTAGAGATGAATGAAATGTCACCTGAGAAATATGAATTGTCGAATGACGTGCCGTCGGCATTGGTCTTTTGGGTTATGTCTTTTGTGTACCATCCCGAAATGCTAGGCTTAATTCTCCACACTCCGTTGAAGAGCGATTTGTTTAGTTCAAAACTTAGTGTGTAGTCAAATGTTTTGCCAAAATTGTCGTAGGTAGAGAGCGTGTGTCCTGCACCATCTTGGTAAGCATATTCCGCTATGTCATTTTTGCTGTGGATAAAATTAAAGTTGAAGATGTAGTCTTCGAACAACGTGTAGTAAACATCCACATTGTCTATGAAGTAAGGCTTTAAATTAGGATTACCCGTGGTGTAGCTTGTTTCGCTGTTCCAATAACGAAATGGGTCGAGCGTTGTCATAAACGGACGACCTACAGTTCGCGAATACGCTAAGGTAAGGTCGTGCTTATCTTCAACAAATTCAAAATCGAAGCTGGCAGAGGGAAACCAATCTAATTCGTGGTGCTTAAAGTTTACGTTCTCTGACGTCTGCATCCCCTTTCGATAAGCATATTCTGCACGCAAACCGATGATTGAAGACACCACGTCCGACCATGTGCGTTTGTAGCTGGCAAATAGCGATTGCACATTTTCTTTGTAGCTGAATGCCCCATCGTAGGCAGGTGTGAATGGTTCAGTGGGATCAACAATGTTGTTTTCGCGTTTGTAACGATTCGTTATTTTGCTGGCATTCAGTTCGTAACCCGTTTCAAATGCGTTGTTATCGTTGATGTTCCAATTGTAATTCGCTTTTGCATTGGTGCTTTGAGCCTCATTGCGTCGGTACTCTTGGTAGACGCTATAAGGCACAAATTCGGCTTCTGTTAAATTAGAAAATGCGTAGTTTGCCGTTCTCTTCATAGTGTAGGCAGAGTGGTCGATGTCAATGTTGAGCATGCTGCCTTTCTTGTCGGTAGTCCATGTGTAATAGCCTAATACACCATAGTCGGGCTTTTTGTTGAAAGGCATACTTTGGTTTCTGTCGGTACGCGATAAGGCGGTGGGCAAATCAGTCAGGGTCGTTTCTGTTGAAATGCCATAGTTCGCCTTGCTATAGTCAGCACTCAAACTCCCAGAAAGACCAATTTTGTGCGAGGCATTAAAGTCGTATGACAGGTCCACACTTCCGCCCAAAGCATTAGAGCGTCCACCATTGTTATATTCGTTGTGCACGCTTTTGCCCAATGCTAAATAGTCGAAGTTTTCGATGGCTTTATACTTCCATTGTTTGTTAGAAGCATTTAAGTAAATTGAGGCGTTAAATTTGTTTTTACCATAACGCAAACTTAAGTTCTCGCTTTCAGACCATTTATTCTTATAACTTAACTCTGTGTTTGAACTACCCGCCCAACCCACATCATTGCGCTTGATGATAATGTTGATAATGGCACCTTTGGTTGAGGCTTTCTTTGAGGCACCAGGCGAGGTGATAATTTCGATTTTGGCAATCTGTTCGGGGTTAATACTGCGCAGTTTCTCTAATAACGCAGCATCTTGTTCAATGGGCTTGCGTCCGTTAATGTAGATGGTAGATGCACCTTTGCCCATCACACTAAATGAACTACCTTCCACATTGAGCAAAGGAACATGTTTAAGCACATCGTAGGCTGTAGGCACTTCAAGGTCTAAACCTCTTGGAGTAAATATAAAACGATCGGCTTCGTGTTTTAATGTCGATTTCTTGGTGACACTAACCACGGCTTCGCCCAAAGAGTGGGTGATGTCCTTATATAATTTAATGCCTATCATCTCTTTATCTACCTTTTGCGTTACAGGTAAGAACCCTTCGCACTGGGCAAGCAAAAAGGCATCGAGTTTTGTTTCGTTCTTTAATGAAAAGTTACCATTTACGTCAGATTGTGTTTGACCTATCAATACGGTGTCTTTAGTGTTAAATAGGAAAACATCAACTTTGTGCAAAGGTGCTCCTGTGGCATCTTGCACACGTCCTGTTATGTTATTGATGCTTTGTGCCATTACATTCATGCAGCACACCGAGCATACCAAGGTCGTGTAAAGTGGATTCATGCGTTTGTGAGTGTTTATATGTTTTATGATAGAGTAGCGGAATTTAGGGAGAATACCTACTCCCCCTCGTGCTCATTCCGTTTTAATGCAATCAATGGGGTTCATGGTTGCCACGCGCCAACTGAGAAAACGAAAAAACCTCCGATCTTCACAGATGGGAGGTTAACTTCTAAATTAAAAAAAATGAAAAATTGAAATCTTCAATTTCGCCGTAAAATTGCAACTTATTTTCATATCCACCAAATTTTTCTACATAAAAATCTTATATAATACGTAAAACTTAGGGTGAAAGCAAAAGTGACAAGTGACAAGTGACACATTAAATCATTGATAATTAACAACTTAGGTGTCACTTTGTCACTCGAAATATTTCTTAAAACGCAGTTAACGAATGTAAAGGCTTGCATATTCGCGTGCAGCGTCAAAGCAGGGGGCAAGCCTTACCCTTGTTAAAATGGTTGTGCCCCAAAATCCTTGCGTGAGGATATTTTGCTTTTAGGCGCTTTAGCAAGGCGAGCAATGCCACACGTTGCTCAGGGGTTCGCGTGTCCT